>JAGDXN010000069.1:13046-17256 GCA_023256455.1 Cuniculiplasma sp. | reverse complement strand
TAGTTTAACAGATAACTGTACATTTCCTGATTGTAATGGTTCAGTATTGCCGGTATCTGCGTGTAATTAGTTACACTTCCGCTTTCGACGATTTTTACCCATGCCTTATCCATTATGGTGTTCCACTGATTTATCCATGAGACTGGGCTTCTGAGGAAAACTCCTCCCTTTATGGCGGCAAGAGATGTGTTTGATACAGTGTCCGAACTGTTATATACCTTCATTCCAAGTTTCGAGAGGTTAACTGATCCTGGCCACTGATAATACATCATCGTGTAAGTGTTTGATGCAAGGCCAGTATAGGTTGCCCAATATGAGGTCTTATAATCAGGTGAGAAATATTGACTCAGGTTGTATATGTATTCCATTGCCTGAACATCTCCACTGTCGTTAAATAACATTGGGTTTCCCCCAAACTGAACCATCCACTGATATAATTCTGTTGGCGTGCTTGCTCCACCTCGACCCTGGAAGTTAATCATTCCTCTTCCATATTTCTTGTCCAGTATCTTGGCGTCTGTTAATAGTTCTGTATATGTTGTGGGCACATTTTTTATTCCTGCGTTATGCAAGGCTGTTATGTCAATCCAGACAAGGGGTATGTTTACAAGCTGAGTGAGGAAATATACACCACCAAACACATGTGACTCATAGTTGTTAAGGTTCGTAATTGTTGAAATCGTGCCTTCTCCAGCAGTTATGGTTTGAGGATTAAGAGGTGCGAGATAGCCATCGTAGAAAAGGACTCCAACGTCCAGGTTATCTATGGTCATAACAACATTTGCATGGGACCCGCTTGTGACAAGGGAAGAAACCTCCTCAACTATGCTTGATGCTGTTATGAAACTTACTTGAACGTTTATGTTTGGATAGCTTTTTTCAAAGTTAGATATTACTCCACTTATAAAGCTTGTGTCGGCTGCACTCATGCTCGTATAGTACGAAACCGTTACAGTAGAGTTTGATGGGCTGTATATGGACGGCACACTTGTGCTTGGGTTGCTTGTATAAGAGCCCTGATCCACAGGTATAAAACCTGTGTTCACTTCAAAGCTTTTCTGAACTGAGGGATTCATCAAATAGGCCATCAGCTGTTCAGATGCTGCAGGTGCGCTTCCACCTTTCATTTCTGCGATAACGCAACCTCCAAGAAGATGTTCTGAATTAACAGGTCCACTGACTCCAGTGTATACGTACAGTTGCTGGCTTGAAGTTGAGGTTGACGGTTTTACAAGGTTATTGTAGTCAATCCCAACAAAGGTTCCCACCAGTACAATCACAACCAATACCACGACTATGGGGATCCATAGATTTTTTTTCTTTTTTGGTTCTACAGGATTTTCCATGTTGATCTGTTAACAATATCTGAATCATCCTATTATAAGATTTTCATCCTATTTAAATTAAAGGAATTTTTATATTACTTTCAATAGTATTACTTTAAAAATTAATTATGAATATACGTGTCAGAAATCCGGTAATTATAAGTTTTATTTAATAGTAAGAATTTATATTCTCTAGTCAATTAATTTATAGATATCTGCTACTGATTCTCTGCTGCCATTAGAAATTCTATAGAGCAAAGTATAAGGTTTTCAATAATTATAAATCAGTTAGATCTAGTCTTGTCAATCCTTTGAATTATCTCAGCCTTTCCCAAAAATGAAAAATTCTCAAGATTAAATTGAAAATAGGGATTCAAACAGTGCAATTGGAAAACCTATTATAATCAATACAAATTACCAACCAAAGACTTTAATAAATTAAAACCTTTAACGGTTTGAATTAAATAGTCGAAAAGGTGAAAATATGGCAGCACAGAAACCACATATAAATTTGGTCACAATAGGTCACGTCGACCATGGAAAGTCCACACTGGTTGGAAGATTGCTATTCGAGCACGGAGAAATACCCCAGCATATTATAGATGATTACAGGAAACAGGCTGAGGAAAAGGGAAAGGCAACCTTCGAATTTGCGTGGGTTATGGACAGGTACAAAGAAGAGAGAGAAAGAGGAGTTACAATTGATCTTTCACACAGAAAGTTCGAAACCGACAAATACTATTTCACGATCATTGACGCTCCCGGACACAGAGACTTTGTTAAGAACATGATAACTGGTACAAGCCAGGCAGATGCTGCAATGCTTGTCGTTTCAGCAAGAGATGGAGAAGGCATTATGGCCCAGACCAGAGAACATGCATTCCTTGCAAAAACTCTTGGAGTACAGCAACTGATCGTTCTTGTAAACAAGATGGATGCAACACAGCCCCCTTACAGTGAGAAGAGATTCAATGAAGTTAAGGAACAGGTAGAGAAATTCCTTCTTTCAGTTGGATATAAAAACTATCCGATCATACCCATAAGCGGTTATAAGGGAGATAACATAGTTAAGAAATCAGAAAACATGCCATGGTACAAGGGAAAGACCCTTCTTGAGGAACTTGAGTCTCTTAAGGTTCCGGAGAAACCAACATCAAAGCCACTCAGGCTTCCAATTCAGGATGTTTACTCCATAACTGGAATAGGAACAGTTCCTGTAGGAAGAGTTGAGACGGGAGTTATAAAGCCAGGTGACAAAGTTATATTCATGCCCGCAAACAAGCAGGGAGAAGTAAAAAGTGTTGAAATGCACCACGAGAATATGGCTCAGGCAGAACCTGGAGACAACATCGGCTTTAACGTAAGGGGAATTGCAAAGAACGATATAAAGAGAGGAGACGTCTGCGGTCCTGTTTCATCACCACCGACAGTGGCCAAATCATTCACGGCACAGATAGTAGTTCTCAACCATCCAAGCGTAATCGCAGCAGGATACAAGCCTGTATTCCACGTGCACACTACACAGGTTGCCTGCAGATTTGAGGAAATTGTGAAGACGATTAACCCCAAAGATGGAACTACCAAGGAAGCAAATCCCCAGTTCATCAAAACAGGAGATATTGCAGTAGTAAAGGTCGTTCCTGACAAGCCTATGGTTATTGAGAAGGTATCCGAGTTCCCACAGCTGGGAAGATTTGCCATCAGAGATATGGGTCAAACCGTAGCTGCAGGTCTTTGCCAGGACGTCGAGACAAAGTAAGGTGAAGTAGATGGTATCATACAGGGCTAGAATATCTCTAAGTGGAACAGATCATAAGGTCGTAGACGATGTATGCAGAGAGATCAAAGGAATCGCCGAAAGAACAGGGGTTGAAATCCATGGCCCTGTACCTCTACCAACTAAAAGATTGGTCGTCCCTGTCAGAAAAAGCCCAGATGGTGAGGGTTCACCAACATGGGACAGATGGGAGATGAGAGTCCACAAAAGGTTAATAGATATCGATGGCGATGAGAGAACCTTGAAACAGGTGATGAAGATATCTATTCCTGATGGTGTACAGATAGAGATACAGATGAAGAATTAATTTTATTTTTTAATTTAAAAGAGTGGGTTTTATGGGTCGAAAGGAAGATAATATTGCAAAGGCAAGTTTGTTAGTAAATAAGTCGGAGAGCATAAGGAATATAGGTATAGCTGCTCACATTGATCATGGAAAGACAACGCTCAGCGATAATCTTATAGCAGGAGCAGGTATGATGAGCGAGGATCTGGCAGGAAAACAACTCATGCTTGATTTTGATGAGCAGGAGCAGGCCAGAGGAATTACAATTAATGCTGCAAATGCATCAATGGTTCATACTGTTGATGGTAAGGATTTCCTTATAAATCTGATCGATACTCCCGGTCACGTTGACTTTGGAGGAGATGTAACCAGGGCCATGAGGGCCGTGGATGGATGTATAATAGTGGTTGACTCCGTGGAAGGAGTTATGCCCCAAACTGAGACTGTAATAAGGCAGGCTCTGAGAGAATATGTTAAACCTGTTCTCTTCATAAATAAGGTTGACAGGCTCATAAATGAGCTCAAGCTTAATGGAGATGAGATGCAGAAGAAATTTATTAAGATTATAAACGATGTGAACAGGCTTCTGAGCAAATATGCTCCTGAGAGATTTAGAAAGGACTGGCAGCTCAGCGTTGCAGATGGCAAAGTGGCATTTGGTTCTGCATATCATAACTGGGCCATATCTGTACCTGCAATGAAAACATACGGTGTTAATTTCAATGACATAGTTACTCTCGTAAGAGAGGAAAAGCAGAAAGAACTTGCAAAGAAACTGAAGAAAGGCAAGGAGACGGGCAATCAGAACATTGAAATCAGGGA
>JAGDXN010000069.1:11098-13003 GCA_023256455.1 Cuniculiplasma sp. | reverse complement strand
GCATAAGATCATATTGAACATGGTGGTTCACCACCTTCCGAACCCAAAAGAAGCCCAGGCTTACAGAATCCCCAATATATGGAAGGGAGATCTGGAAACCCCAGTGGGAAAGGCAATGACATCATGCGACAGCCAGGGTCCACTCTCAATGATGATCGTTAAGATCATAGTGGATCCCCACGCAGGAGAAATAGCTGTGGGAAGAGTTTTCAGCGGAACACTTTCAAAGGGTCAGGAACTTTACATAAATGGAGCGTCAGGAAAATTCAAGATTCAGACCCTTGCAATGATGGTCGGTCCTGATAGAATCCAGGTTGACTCCATAGCTGCTGGAAATATTGCAGCAGTAATTGGCCTTAAGAGTGCCATTGCTGGTTCAACTGTTTCTGCGGCATCGGATATGGAACCCTTTGAACCCATGACCCATTATACAGATCCTGTGGTGACTCTTGCCATAGAGGCAAAACACACTTCAGATCTTCCTAAATTGATTGAAGTCCTGAAGACGGTCTCCAAGGCCGATCCATCCATACAGGTTAACATTAATCAGGAAACAGGAGAGCATTTAATATCCGGTATGGGTGAATTACATCTTGAAGTGACGCTTTACAGAATTAAGAATGATTATAAGATCGATGTTACAACCTCAGATCCTATTGTCGTTTACAGGGAAACCGTCGAAAAGGTAGGCGGCCCATTTGAAGGTAAATCACCGAATAAGCACAACAGATTCTACTTCAAGGTAGAACCACTGGAAGAGGCGGTTGTTGATCTCATAAAGGACGGTTCCATACCACAGGGAGAAAAATTCAAAGACAAAAAGGGCATAATTGAGTTACTTCAAAAGGCAGGTATCGACAGGGATACAGCAAAAGGAATAGTGAGCGTGACAGGTGAGAATATATTCTTCGATGTTACCAAAGGTATACAATACCTCGATGAGACCATGGAACTTCTGATTGAATCCTTTAAAGAGGTAATGTCAAAGGGTCCACTGGCTAATGAAGGTGTTACCCACATAAAAGCATCACTTGTGGATGCCAAGCTGCATGAAGACAGTATACATAGGGGACCTGCACAGGTTATACCTGCTGGAAGGAACTCACTATATGGAGCAATGTGCCAGGGAAAGAGGATTCTAATGGAGCCGGTTCAGAAGGTATTCATAAATGTCCCGCAGGAAATAATGGGTTCAGTGACAAACGAAATTCAGCAGAGGAGAGGAGTTGTTGAAGAGATGAACCTTGAGGGCGATGATATGATAATTGTTGCCAAGGTGCCTGTATCAGGAATGTTCGGATTTGCGTCAGCAATCAGAAGTGCCACGGGCGGAAAGGTTCTTTGGAACTCAGGATATCAGAAAGTTCCTCCAGAATTGCAGAAGGATGTTGTTGCAAAGATCAGGACCAGAAAGGGACTTAAACCAGAACCATACGATGAGGCTTATTACTCATCTCTATAATTTTTTATTTTAGAAAGCAATCCATTTTAATGTTAAATTCCACCGTTATATGTTCCAGATGTTTTACAATTAGAAATGAATTTGATGTGGTCTGCCCATCCTGTGGCTCACCTTTCATATTAAATATTTCAGGCCCTTATTCAAAGAACCTGGAAGAGAATTTCCCCTATGTAAATGAGTTCATATTAAAACCCTCAAAGGGGGCAGATTTTGAGTCATTTGATGGTATTAATATGAAGATAGAATTTAACACACCAACCCTGTCTTACAAAGACAGAGGGATGAATAATCTTTTTTCCTACCTGATCGGAAAGAGATATTTTGAAACTGGAGAGCGAGTTTCTGAAGACTCTTCTGGAAATGCAGGTGCATCATTCTCACTCTTTGCAAGAATTTGCAATCTGACCCCGGAAGTGTTTGTTTCCAACAATTCCAATCCAGTA
>JAGDXN010000069.1:7251-11088 GCA_023256455.1 Cuniculiplasma sp. | reverse complement strand
ATTGAATCAGATAATCAGGTACGGAGGTCACATAAATAAGGTAAATGGATCCAGAAAAGATGTGGAAGTCGCCGCAAGAAACTCCGGTTTTAAATATCTGGGACATCAATACTGGCCAGAGTTCTATGATGGTTTTCGCCTTATTTCATATGAAATATACGAATATGCTGAAAATATGCCGGATGCCATTTTCATTCCATTTTCAACAGGAACCCTATATCTTGGAATCTATGCTGGATTTAAACATCTTTTGGATTCAGGGATTATAGAAAAAATTCCCCTACTGGTTGGAGTTCAGCCAAAAAACGCATGTGGTATGTACAATGTGATGAATAATACGGAATTTCCGGTTAAGGGAAGCGTGGCAGATGCACTTACAGGCGTTGTTCCACTCAGGGTGAGAATTTTAATGGAAATCATACAAAAATATGGCTCCATAGAGATTGTTGACGAAAAGAATATAATTGAAGGTCAGTCAAGATTACTTGATCATGGGATTGATGCAGAATTCAGCTCAGCCATAGCATATTCAGCAGCCAGAACCCATAGGGAAATAAAAAATAAAATGGTTTTACTGACAGGTCATGGAATAAAAAATCATTTGGTTAATTAGGCTTCCATATTTTTTGCAATGCTTTCCCCGTTTAGTGTTATGGAATAGGTTAGATGAGCTCCACCCCTTTTTGCGAGAATTGAAACACTGCAATATTTTTCAAGGGAAAGGCTTACAGCTCTCAGGGCATTTTCCTTTGTGAAATCGCCCTCCATTATGTAATGGATATTTACACTTTTCAATGTTTTTGGATCCTCACTTTCTCTCTCTGCATCCAGTTCAACCCTGTATGATTTAATATTCTTCCTCATTCTTGACAATATTAAAACAACATCGGCTGATGAGCACCCACCCATGGCATAAACAAGAAGTTCTGTCGGAGATATCCTTGTGGTATTTTCCAGGAGAGGATCCTTCATTATGAGGGTATCTTTTCCTTTATCCTCGCTCACAAATCCATTTCCTGGCTCATAATGAAAGGATAACTTCATTCGCCGTCTCCTCTGTCCACTCTCTTTAGAATAGCCCCAAGTACTTTCAGGGCATTCAACACGGCCGTAAGTCCAGCAGCTATTTCAGGGTCTTTCAAAACCCCCATCAGCCTCAACAGAGAGAAGTTTTCTGGCTTTTTTGCACCTTCTACCATAGATGACCAGAGTTCATCACTGTTGTACAGAAGGGATGTCAGGGATTCCTGGGCTGTCCTGTTGGAAAGGGAAGCCATTAAACCTACCAGAAGGCTCGCAAGATTAATTCCTCCCTTATGAAACTCCGGCTGATCCACTGTTTGCACGATGGATGCTGGATTTCCAGGGATCAGTTCCCCTGCTATTTTTTGGAGTGTTGCGATATCTCCAGAGTTTTTAAGCATCTTTACCATATTTAGAAGAGCCAGAATGGACTCATCGTCATCCATTATCTCTCTGATGGCCATTTCTATTTGTTCATTTTGTTTGTTTTCATTATTTTCTACCATTGTATTCACCTCAGATAAAACCCAATGCATATGTTCCAAAGAACGCCTCGTGAGAATATAGGGCTACGAGGTAGTCTGTCCTGCTTGGTCTTCCCTCGACTAACTTTCCATCGAGACTGGAAATTATGCTTGAAGCCAGTTCCTTACCCTTAATCATCACTGAATCGTAAGTGTAGACATAATGATCAGGCTCAGGATACCCGGATACCATAAATGCAATTCTGGAGGATATGAAATCTGCCTGTCCGCGGTTAACCTTCCAGTAATTTGTGAAGGAGGTGCCCTCATACCCCATTATGAAAACATTGTCAAAACCCTTCAGAGTAAGATCCTTCATATTTACCTCTATATTCCCGCTATCGGCCTTTGGAAAGTTGGCACTCTCCACATAGGACGAATAGGACGATGGAGAAAATATTACCGGTATATCATACTTTATTGCCTTTCCATCTGAAGACTGAAGCTCCTTGTTCTTCACATTAAATCCCGTTAATTTGAATCCCTTTGTGAGTTCAATTCCCATTGATTTTAATGTGCTTTCAATAATCCCATCAAGTTCTTTGTTCCCTGAAATTAACTCAGAACTGAACACACAGTTGATCTTTATATCATTCCCATTGCCTTTGGACTGGAAGTAATTAAAAATATTTATGGCAAGGTTTACTGAATTTAATGGATTGAACAGGGATGTGTTGTCGTGGTAAATTACTATATCCCCCTTCTTGAAATTTGAAAGATCCTCTTTCAGAGACATTGCCCCCTCAAGGGTTTCTATGGACCTTGCGTCCTCGTTGTATCCCACTATTTTAGATGGGTCAGGGCGCATATAATCTGTAAGAATAATATGATCATATCTGATGATCTTTCCTCCCTTAGTATTTACAATGTTATCCTTTAAATTTAAGCTCACAGGCTCATCCCTGATAAAGGTGACATTCATTCTTAAAAGGGAATCAAGATTTCTTCTTGAACTTCCCTGATCTATGAGTGAAACAGGAACGAAGATGTTAGAATCACTAAATTCCAGCCTCTTATTCTTCCCTACCACTATTACCTCCACATCACCCCTTGCAGCCTTCTGAACAATCTTGTTCGCAACCATAACAGCAGATTCCCCGTCACCAAGTATTACAACCCTATCAGATACTTTCAATTAAACACCTCTTGAACCTCTTTGTGAATTCTAATGGAAATTATTTCTTTGTATTATAATTTTTACAAAAGTTATGATGTATCACTCACATCTCCATAGAATCTTTCCTCATTTGATTCCCCATTAAAATTTGGTAATTTAAAAATATTAATTAGTTTAGATTGCCATATGGCACATATGCTCTATGGAATCAAAATGCATGGAAATATAAACGAAGCAATGCAGGAATTTATGCTCAAAAAAATTGACATGTGCGAAAAAAATCGAAAAATAAGAGGTATTGTTCTGGATGTTAACTCAGGTGGGGGCAGTGCATCGGCTTCAGAAATGATCTATAATAGAATTAAGGAATTCTCAAAACACAAAGATGTTTATTCAATAATAACAGGGGCTGCAGCTTCAGGGGCATATATGGTTATTTCGCCGTCAAAAAAAATATACAGTATCGAAACAGCCATCGTCGGATCAATAGGGGTATATTCCATAATGCCAGATTTCTCAGGCTTAATGGAAAAGTTAGGTCTTAAGGTGAGGCAGACAAAAATGGGAAAACATAAAAACGCCAATAATCCCTTTGAACCCCCTGATGAGGAAGCTTCCCGGGGCCAGGAAGAAATAATAAATGGTATTTACGACATATTTATTAAAATTGTAAGGGAAAACAGGAAACTCAGTGATGAACAGGTAAAACTTATTTCAGATAGTGACATATTTATCGCAAGGAGATCCCTCGAACTTGGGTTAATCGACAGTGTAAGATCTTATGGTGATTCAATAAGGGAAATAATGAAGGAAAGCAATGAAAAAAGGGAGCCTTTCTTTGAGACGCCCAGAGCTCCCTTTATAATGAGATTCCTGGACAGGTTCATTTGATCTAAAAATTAGTTAATATTTATTTCCCATAATTGTATGGGTTTTTATGCAGAGGGCTGCTGAGAATGATATTGTCAAGGCTGTAGCTGCTGTTGCCATTATCGCAGCAGTGGACGGTCTCTTCAAATTGATTATCATACCATATATCATTGCAAATTATTCCACGGGAGAGTTTTCTATCATTTATAAGAATATAAAATATATCAATTACGCCTTCTCAGGTGCCATTGCCCTTTCCCTTGCCCTCACATTAACATCCATACTGAAGAGCTTTGTAAGAAG
>JAGDXN010000069.1:3847-7241 GCA_023256455.1 Cuniculiplasma sp. | reverse complement strand
GGTCAATGTAATGAGCAATGGGCAGAGGAACCTCAATGGGGTTTTCATTATACTCAGGGTTTTGATATACGCTCTGGCCATAACCTGGTTCCTTGCAGACATAGGTGTAAACCTTGAAGGTGCATTGATAGGTGGAACAATAGGTGGTGTCATAATAGGTTTTGCCGTTCAATCGGTTGTTTCAAGCCTGCTGTCTGGAATGATGATAACTGCAGGAGGCTTCATGAAGCCTGATGAGGCCATATCAGTATCATCATGGATGTTCTCCGATACCATAACAGGCACAGTTGAGGATGTGAGGACCCTTTATACAAAGGTCAGACTTCCCAATTCCAATGTGATTCTTATTCCCAACACCATACTTTTTGGCAGCGCCATATTTACGAGACTTAACAAAGGAAGAAATATAATATATAACTTTTCAGCCACTGTGCCAAGTGATACAAACGCCTTTGAGATCCTTGAAATTCTTAACTCTAAAAAAGAGGGAATAAGGAATGATCTTAACTTGATTTCATTAAACATATTCCTGAATTCAAAAAATGGAACAACAAATTCATTTTCCATAATAATAGAGTTTTCTGATATGAACAAAATAAATGATATCATCAACGCCCTCAATCTTGAAGTGGAAAAAGCATACTGGGGGGTAAAAAATAAACCAAAAACACAATAAAATTAATATTCTTTCTTTGATGAATGCTAATTTTTAATAAATGGTTTTCAATTACTATATGATGGATAGCAAGATCAACATTGTAGATAAACAAAAAGATTCAATTACTTTCGAAATAATGAATTACGACAACACGCTCCTGAGACCGCTGGTTGAGGAGATTCTCAAGGATGAACAGGTGACAGAATCAAGATATTTCATAAAGCATCCTGTTATCGATAACCCAAGAGTATATGTTAAGGTTAAATCCGGAAAACCACAGGCCGCTGTAAAGAGGTCAATAAAAAGATTGAGCAAGGTCTTTGAAACTCTTTCCAGCGAACTTAACAAGGAACTTAAAAAGATAGATCAGGATTCTGACGCCATAGAGGCAAAACAGAACTGAGCGGAAAATATTGGTTGAAGAGCAAAAATTTATAGTTGAAGAATATGGGGGTGTTGACCCATTTTCTTCTGAGGATGTAAGATCTGTTGTTTCTCATCTGGCCGGAGGTACATATGAACCTGCAGGTTCCAATGTTTTTATTGCTTCCTGCAGTGAGGATTTTATTAAGAAATTGGCATTTTTAAAGAGGTATTCTATCTATTACGGATCCTATGAGAAACTGGAAGACATCCAATCTGCTTCTCTTCCTGATGGAAAGTTTTATGTAAGAATAATCGACCCTGAAGGCTGCCATGGGAGTATGGATGAGGCAAGGGCAGGAAACCTTCTAAAGGGCCAGGGTCGTGTTTCCTTCAGCAACCCGGATTTTGTGGTATATCTTTACCACACTGGGATGTGGCATTTGGGTATTCACCTCCACCACATGATATCGGAATCCTCATCTAACAGAAGAGCCCCCATGAGACCATACTTTACACCCGTATCAATGGACCCAAAATATGCCTCCTTTCTTGTAAATCTTGGATATTTCAAACCAGGGTCTAATCTTCTTGATCCTTTTTGCGGCAGCGCAGGCATATTGATTGAAGCAGCGCTTAAGGGATACAGAGTTACGGGATTTGACATTGTAAATGAGATGGTTGTGGGTTCAAGGGTAAATCTGAAATTTTACGGAATTAAGGATTATGACATAAGAAGGCAGGATTTTCTTTCCTATGACCCTGATGTGAGGATTGACGGGATCGTCACAGACTTCCCATATGGAAGAAGCTCAAAATTAAAATATGAAATTTCAAAATTGTATAAGGATTCCGCTGAAAAAATGGCACAGATTCTGGACAGTGGGAGCAGGGTATGCCTGGTTACTGACAGGGAAGATAACCTGGAGTATTTCCTTGATCATTTTCGGGTGGATGTAGTTTTAAAACAGAGAATACACAGATCACTCACAAGGCATTTTGTGAGATTGATTAAAAAATAGATGGGATTAAAGGTATCTTTCTATAATTCCCAGAACCGTGTCCGTGTCAAGGCCATGTTCCTCTGCGATCTTCTGTACATCAAGGGTTTCAACATATTCTAAGAGTATGTCTCTTACTATGCTTTCACCGGTTTTCCGCAAAATCTCCTTTTTGAGCGAATTTACTATGGCATTCTTTTCCATTATGAGGGACTGCCTTTCTTCCATTAAATCTGCAATTTTTCTATCGATTTCAAGGAGTTTGTCGATGGATGCATCATCCATCTGCCTGTTTACTTGGTCCCATTCAAGATTGTATTTGCGTATATCAATGAATGATGGCGTGTAATCGATGATTACACTGGAAAAGCCTGTCGGAGTATATATTTTTCTGGGTGGACCAAAGCTGTTCTGGTTCATTTCTGACAGTAAAATAAAATTGGCCCTTTGAAGGACCTCCAGTTGCTTATTTATGGCCTGTTGAGACACGCCCAGGCTTTTGCTAATTTCCAACGCATAGGAAGATTCCAGAAGGAGCCTCCTCAATATGGCCCTTCTGGTACTGTTTTCCAGAACACCCAGGATGTCATCAATTTCCGTCATATCACTCGATCTTCACTGACTTTCCGCTATCCTTTCTGCCCTTAGCCAGTTCAACTGTTAGGTCAAGTATACCGTTGGAGAACTTTGCCTTTGCACTTTCAGGTTTTACAGGTTCCCTGAGGTCAATCTCCTTATAGTATTTCCTTTGAGGATTCTGTACATTTATGATTATATTTTCTTCTGAAATCTTCAGATCGATATCCTCCTTCGATACACCTGGCAGTTCGAATGTTACATATATGTTTTTGTCGTCGTAATTTATGTCAGTGAGCGGTTCTCTTGCAGTTCCATCCTGCTGGCTACCCAAGGCAGGTCTGTTAGGCAGGTTTCCGAATTCCTGGAAGTTGGGTTTACCATCTGGCCCAATCTTATAGCTGAACCCGTAAATGAAAGGCCCATACTGACCTACCTGGCTGGATTCGGATTCCTTCATCATTCTCTCCATTATTCTCCTGAACCTTTCATTAATCCTTTCAAAGTCAAACCCGAAATCGTCAAACATCGAGTCAAATATGTCATCGTCCCAGTCATCATCTCTCCTCTTTCTTATTACCATTTCATACACCTCTTGTCAACCATTTGTTGACAACTTGATATTACTAATATGTATATAAACTTTTTTACGACAATATTTGAAAACAATTCCTCAAACGAAGAGATAATAAAAATAAAAATGGTGGAAAAGAGAGAAAATATTGGCTTTATTCACTGATTCCGTTATGGGAATTTATATCCTGTTCGACCTGTATGAACGTATTGTTTGATATAT
>JAGDXN010000069.1:1123-3837 GCA_023256455.1 Cuniculiplasma sp. | reverse complement strand
AAGGGTTCGTCAGCCATATGCATGTCTGCTCCTGTACAATAGTATTGTCTTCGATTATGGTATTTGGTGACCGCTGGGTGTACTGGTTTTGCAGTTTGTGGTGCATAATTGCTGTATACGGCTATTCCATTTGTCTCATTGGCAAGATTCATATCTGTGGCATTGTCAAAGGGAGGATTGTTAATTCTCTGCAGGCTTCCCTCTTTTACATAGTTTCCAATAATTTTGTTGTTCAGGTCCTTTGCTCCTGCTGCCTGGTTGTTTATAATAATTCCATCCTCCAGGCCTCCAATTACAGTATTATTGAGAACCGTATTATTGTTTGCCTGTGAAAAGGCGAAGTCTGCAGCAATTACTATTGTGCCTACGAAAGGACCTGAAGGGCCCTTTGGAGTTAACAGTGAACCTGTTACGAGATTGTTTTCCACTGTTATATCAGATATTTTCATCAATGGTCCCCATGCAACAACAACAATTCCACACCCTCCAGAATCTCTGGCAACTATATTGTTATCAACAAGTACATTCTTTGCAGTCATGTTTTTCAAAGGAACGGGCACTCCTGCAGGAACAAGAGCTGAAGATGTTGAAACTACTATTCCACTGACGTTATTTCCGGTGATGTTATTTCCAGTGATTATGGAATTGGACACACCATAAAAACCAACAGTTCCAGAGATATGAATCTTACCGTCTGGATTCATACCGTTTCCACTAAATTTGCTTGATAAAACTGAAATATCCTGTGTGTCAACTGCTATTACCGCTGAATTGTTTGCCCCATACACATAGGCATTTTCGATTGTTACGTTTGTAACTCCCTTTCCTATGTAAACGCCAAAGGCAAACCCGGTTGCATTGACTTTTCCCGTTATTATTTCATTGCTGGATGCAATTACCTTTGCCATCAGATTACCAATTCCTATTTTTCAAGACTTTTCCGGTTTAGCCTTGCTGCTCGTTGCTGATCTAGAATGTCCATAATGATATCATCCAGAGAACCCTATAATGGGTACTATGAACCAATATATCATTGTTAAAAGGATTATTGTGAATGAAAGAAATTGCTTTCAACCCTTCCAGATTAATATCTCATATCATTTCCATAATCTAAAAGTAGAATACAAGAAATGAATGCCTCATCTATTTAGAATTCCATGGTAAGGAATTTCAAGGATTTGCTAATTTAAAAATTAATTATTTTATAAAATTCTTGGGACTATGATCTCAATCATAAGCATCAAAAATACAAGGAATGATGCTATGGAGAGTACCTTTGCAATGTTCTCTTCTTTTCTTAAATAGGCAAATCTTTCCCTTCTGCTTGCTATTATAAGCGTATCCCTGACAAACTGAGCACCATCAAAAATCGCCAGTGGAAGAGCGTTGGTAACAGCAAGAAGTATATTTACCCAATAAAACCAGTAATCAAGGTTAACAAGCACCCAGAATATGGAACTTCCCAAAGGAACTGTAAAGAGGGCTGTAAATGAAGCAGGTATTGGACTGAACCCCTGCAATGGCAATGCTATGGATTGGAGAAATCCCATGAAATTATTTGTGTAAACCGTATCGCCAAATTCAATGGCCTTTAGATAACCAATGGGTATGAGACCAAGACCTGAGTAAACTGTGCTAATCCCAATGAAACTTTCATTCTTCTGAATATTGTTTGCCAGAGAGGGATAATACTGACTGAAATATTTATATGCTGAAACTGTTGTAAAGTTATAGGTGTGAAGAGTCCCAATGTAGTTTCCAGATGAATAGGTGAAGCTTTCTGTCACCATGCTAACATTCGTCCCGGGTGGAATATGGTTTAAAATGTCATTTATAACATTTTCATTGTATGCTGTTTTATTGTCTATGGAAATTACAAAACTTCCAACGGTCATTCCGGCACTTTTCGCAGGAAAACCGTTTATGAGCGAGACAATTTCAACTCCAGCCGGTGCTCTGTAATTCCGATATGATGTCCCATCATATGTTGTTAAATTGTAAATTTTGCCAGGGACCAGATAGGATGATGTTGTAATATTATTCAGTGAATTGCCGGATATATTGCCAAATTGAGTAAGTTCCATTCCTGAAATGTTCAGGTTTTGCAATGTTGAGTTTTGCAGTACCTCATCAATATATGATCCTGGCACTGTCTGCACAGCTGCATGTGACATGCCAAGGCTCAAAATGAGAAAGGCAAATATGGCTATCACCAGATTTACCGCAATACCTGCGGCCACAATTCTCCTTCTCACCACGGGATCAGCTTCAGTAATTTGTTTTTCATCAGGCTCCACAAAGGCACCTATGGGTACAACGAAAAACATTACGCCCACTGATGTCACCTTGATATCATGCTTCCTTGCCACTATACCATGAAACATTTCATGTATGACTATGGAAAAGGCAAAGGCCACAAGTCCATAGGTTATGGGAATATCCGGATTTATTCCAGGAAGTGCAAGGTATTCATTAAGAGGTACAGCTTCCCTTACCTTAAACGAGAGGATTGTTCCAAATACAAGTAAGGATAACCCACCGATAAGAAGGAAATATACCAGCACGATGGAAAACCTTGAAAAAAACTTGGATTTGGAAAGGTTAGAAATCCTGTCAAGTATCTTTCTATTTTTAGTTACTTTGACCAGTAGTATAACTCCGGCAAGAGTTTGAAAGTGTTTACTCTTCTTTATATATGGACGAAACAGTAACAT
>JAGDXN010000069.1:615-1113 GCA_023256455.1 Cuniculiplasma sp. | reverse complement strand
TTATGAGGGCTATATCAAGATAGGACATGATTTATCTTTTCCATCAGTGTTATGGGAATCAGGATTAAATTACTTTTCATAAAAAGTTGGATTCACATTAATATATATTTTCATTTCCAGAATCCGAACCTTTTTAATATGTCTTCTGCATTGATATTTTGATGAAAACTACTCTGAGCCATATAAAGGCAGATATTGGAAGTTTACCGGGACATACTACTGTCCATGAAGATGTAGTAAATGCAGTAAGAAATCATATAAAGGAAAATGGTAAGGGAATTATCTGGGATAGCTTTGTGAGCCATATTGGGGACGATATACAGATAACAATGGCCCACGGCAACGGGATTAATGCCTCTGAAGTGCACAAACTCGCATGGGATGCATTCAAGGCTGGTACTGAGATAGCAAAGAAACTGGGACTGTACGGAGCAGGACAGGATCTTTTGAAGGACTCGTTTTCTGGAAACATTAAGGGAATGGGGCCTGGAGTCGATG
>JAGDXN010000069.1:0-605 GCA_023256455.1 Cuniculiplasma sp. | reverse complement strand
TGAAATCGAGATTACACCAAGAAAAAGTGAACCTTTCATTGTATTTATGATGGATAAAACGGAACCTGGTGCATTTAATTACCCCATATTCAAGATATTTGCAGATCCCTTCAACACACCCGGTCTTGTTATAGACAACAACATGCACTCAGGTTTCAGATTCGAAATCTGGGATATTGTAAAGGCGAAGTCCATATTTCTGGATGCTCCCGAAGAGATGTACGATATAATATCGCTCATAGGTACAAAGGGAAGATATGTAATTAAAAGGGTCTTTACAAAGGAGAATCATGAAAAACTGCCAAACGAAAATGTTGCGGTTATAACAACAGATAAGCTTTCATTTATTGCAGGGGAATATGTAGGAAAGGATGATCCAGCGGGAATTGTGAGGATACAATCAGGCCTTCCAGCATCAGGTGAAGTAATGGAAGCATTTACCAACCCCTATTTAGTGTCTGGATGGATGAGGGGTTCCTTCAACGGTCCCTTGATGCCTGTCGGAATGAATCACTCAAAGATGGTAAGGTTTGACGGCCCTCCAAAGGTTGTTGGCCTTGGTTTCGTTTACAAAGATAAGAAGCTTGGAATGGGAGTCTGATGTT
>JAGDXN010000012.1:25715-25937 GCA_023256455.1 Cuniculiplasma sp. | reverse complement strand
CCAGCCACACGTAACATCTGGCCTTGTAAAGCCTCCGGCAAACCCCCTTGTAATGTCCCAGCCATCCATCAGGATGAATGATCTGGATTCGGTGGGAATTTCAGGCAGGCATCTCACCTCCTTCGAGATGCTTTGCCATGATTCTTTCAATACTCCACAGCACGAGATATACTGGAAAGAGGGCACAGTATCAAGATGCCACGGATTTATAACTGAGGCACT
>JAGDXN010000012.1:20868-25658 GCA_023256455.1 Cuniculiplasma sp. | reverse complement strand
GTGATGTGGAGATAGATGGATTACTCTATTCCAGGATGAATCTAAGGGTTGTGGATACCGGCTACGGTCTTGAACGAATAAGTTGGGTCACAACAGGGGCCCCAACGGTTTATGATTCCATATATGGCAACGCAATCGATTATATTCTCACGGAATCTGGATTAAAGACAGACAACAGAAATTACATGGGTGAAATTACAAGGATCCATTCTTCTGAAACCGAAAAAAATGTCAGAGAGATAGAGGAAGATATTGAAAGAAAAATGAAGAATTATGGCGAAATCGACTGGGTATACGTTGATAAGATAAGGCAGGCTTACATTTTGGGAGATCATTGCAGGTCCCTCATTCACATGTTCAGAGATTATGTTATTCCAAGTAATGTTAAGGTTGGTTATCTGATGCGTATGCTTCTCAGGAGATCATTCAGGGCCATGGACTTTTTAGGATTTAAGGGAGACCTCATGGATATCTTGAAGATCCAGGAAGAAAACCTGAAAGGAATAGTTGACGGTTTTCCCCATAAATTCGCAGAGGAAATAATAAGAGAGGAGAAGGAGAAGTATATCAAATCCGAGGAAAAGGGCAGAGAGGAAATAGAAAGAATTTTGAAAAAGAATGGAAAGATTAGCGAAAATGATCTTGAGCTTCTCTATGATTCCTATGGCATTGTGCCTGAATTGACCAGGCAATATCTTCAAGAAAAGGGAATTGTAATTCAGATTCCGGCAGATTTTCATAGCAGAATAGTGAATAAGCACTCCTCGAAGAAAAACGAAGAAAAACAGGCTCCATTACTGGATTTCATGGATCTGGAAACAAGAACACTGTATTATGATGATCCAAGATTAATGGAATTTACCGCCATTGTTTTGGGTTCAAAGGACAATATGATCGTTACAAATCAGACGGCATTTTACCCCACAGGAGGAGGGCAGCCCCATGACATGGGCTATTTCAAGATAGGGGATAAAAAAATAGATGTGCTGGATGTATACAAAGTTGGAAAGGCAATAGTGCACGTTTTATCCTCACCGGTAAAGGAGGGCACAAGGCTCAGGGGGTATGTAAATTATGAGAGAAGGAGGCAGCTGATGATCCACCACACATCAACCCATCTCCTTCTTGGCATAACAAGATCATTTTTGGGCGATCAGGTATGGCAGGCAGGTGCCCAAAAAGGGGTTGAAACCTCAAGAATTGACATAACATGCAATATTAAAATTACCCGGGAAATTGCGGATGAAATAGAAAGAAGATGCCTGAAGGCCATAACTGAAAACAGAAAAGTTACAGTGAGAAATCTGGAATGGAATATGGCAACCAGCAAGTATGGTTTTCGTCTTTTTGAAGGTGGTGTCCCCCTTTCTGATCATCTGAGAGTGGTTGAAATAGAGGGTATAGACGTGGAAGGTTGTGGGGGTACTCACCTTTCTTCAACAGGGGAAATTGGCTTTCTAAAAATAATATCTGTGGACAGCATTCAGGAGGGAATACAGAGAATCACATTCTGTGCAGGGGCTGCAGCACTCAATTATGTCCAGGGGATTGAAAGGGAATACATGGAAATTAAGGAATACGTAAGGGCAACATCTGAAGTTCCAACCAGAGTTAGAGAAAGCATGGATGAACTTATCTCCCTGAGGGAAAGGATGAAGGAACTTCTAAAGAATGAAGCAGAGAGGAAATTTGTATCGGCTGAGGAGAAAGAAATAGATGGCATAGGGGTAAAACTGATCCATTGCAGTGAGGATGAGAAAAAACTGCTCATTCCAATGATCCTGAAAAACGGTTCAAATGGCATAATTGTATGCGGTGACCATATAACAGTGGTGGGAAGCAGGGATAAGGTAGCAGAATCCCTTTACAGGTCATTATTCTCAGAGGAGTCACAAAATAAAGGAAAGGTGCTTATGGGAAAAATTGGCAATGTGGCAAATGAAAAGTTAATAAAATAAAATTTCACATGTGGATAGAAGCCCATGACCTATATATTCAGCAACGAGGAAGAGAAAGACATAAAAGATGATCTTTCAAAATATTTCAAAATAAAATCGGTCAGTCATGAAGGGCCGGTTCTAATATTTAAGGTCGAGGCAGAGGAAAGATTTGATGTTATTTTCAACAGTGCGCTGGAATATATGCTTGATAAAGGGTATAACCTTTATAACAGCGGCTCAGACGAAATAATTGTTGCAAGAAGAAATGAATATGGTAGATCGCAGACACTGAAGCTTATCCTTCTATTGCTCACAATTTTGACCATATTCTATGCAGGTGTATCCTACTCTATTTCGTACTATGTGGGGCAACCCCTGTTTTTAGTAATTATGAAATCAACCATTTATTTTCTTCTTCCTGTACTTGCCATACTTGCTTCGAGGGAACTTCCAAAATACATAATAAGGAAAAAAAGCGGACAGAAATATTCCTTCCCCCTTTTTATACCAAACCCCATAATGATGGGTACAATGGGTATAATAAATGCCCCTGATGAACCATATAAAACGTCTGATGACCAGTTTTTTTCCGGATTTTTTTCTCTTATTTCCGGCTTCATTGTATCCATGGTTTTTCTTTCAATGGGATATTATGGAATTTCCATATTTCATGGACTTGATTACGGGCCAAATTCATCTGTAAGCCTTGTCAATCTTCCATTGCTGTTTCAGGCCATCCTTGGAAGATTCCTGCCCGCACAGGGCGAGATGGATCCATTCGCACTCGCCGGCTGGGCAGGTCTTATATTTACCTCATTCAACGCCTTTCCAGTGGGATTTCTTGATGGGGCATATATATTTTCAACCCTTTCCCCGGCCACAAGAAAGAACATCTCATATATTTTCATAACCATAATGGCATTTATTGATCTAACCTACCCCGTATGGTTTATACTTCCATTTTTCATTCTTCTCGTTGGCCTTGATGTGCAGGAGCCAATGAATACAGCGGTAAGAAAGATTAACAGAAAGACTGTGCTTCTTATTATTGTGACTCTTCTGATCGCTGTGGTTGGCCTTACACCCTTTCCAGTCCACATCAGCTCACCATCCATAGAAATATCTACGGAATGGGATTCTGCAGTGGTATTGGGAAATATTACAAATTCGGCGTGCTTTCAAATAAACGTGATAAATTCGGGGCAGATACCAGTTGATCCTGGATTCTACATTCCAGGGGGAATTCCCTATGATGTAAAAGCTCTTACGGGAGATATCAGCCCAGGTCAGGCAACCACCTATAAGCTCACAATTAACAGTTCAACGCTCAATTACGGGCAGTCCTCCCTTAAGGTGAAAATATATGTGAACAGTGCATCAAGCGCCATAGATCTGAAAATCCTGAAAATTAAACCATCAGACAATATTTCTCTGGTTCAAATACCTCATATTGGGAATTCTGGATACAACATAACCGTTTCCAATTCCCAGAATCAGACCAGTCCAGAAACAATGTTCATCTCTGCCCCGGAAAACCTGAACTATTCCTTTGCTGAAAGCATGGGGAATGATACATCTCCACCACAGTACTGGAACGGCACATACATAGAAAACGGAATACATATGGAGAAAATACCCGGATCAACAGAAGAGGCCATGAATATAAATATAACAGTAGACATTCCACAGGGAGAATTTATGGAAATCGCCTTTTACGATTCATCTTATATTGGAAACTATACTATCTTATATTGATCCACTTGAAGGCAGGTTTCATAATAAATCCAGTGGCTGGTTCTGGCATATTCCACAAGAGGAACGGCTCAGATGTTTTGAATGACAGGAAGTGTGGCTATTCCATAGTCAGGGCTACAGAATTCCTTGACGAGCTTGACAGAGACATATTTTTTGTAACCGCCTCGGGTGAAATGGGCGAAAATATATTGAAAGAATCCGGTTTTGAAAATATAGAAATATGTCACAAAACATCCTATCCATCCACAGCAAGGGATACGGTGGAGTTTGTTCAGGAATCCAGGGGTAAAATAGACGTCCTTATTTTTGTTGGTGGGGATGGAACTGCAAGAGATATTTCATCAGCATCGCCTGATGTTCCTGTTATTGCCATACCATCGGGAATGAAGATGTACAGCTCAGTTTTTTCCCACACACCAAGGGATGCTGCCAATAGGCTTGAATCTTTCATGTCCAGAGGCAACTATTCCATTGCAGAGGCAATCGTGGAGGATGCAGATGAGGAAAGAATGAAATCTGGAGAGCTTGTATTAAACAGATATGGAACTCTCAAGGTAGTATCCCTCGGGGCAAAATATGAAGATCCCAAAATTGTGAGAAATGAATGGTCTTCAGATTCCATAATTGAATTCCTTATTGACACAATGGACGATTCCTATTACATAATAGGCACAGGGGGGACCTGCAAGAGTCTAATGGAAAGAATTGGCCTGGAAACCTCAATTTTTGAAGTGGATCTGATCAGAAACAGGCAGCTTGTAAAGGGCAATGTTTTCCCTGACGATCTAAGGGGAATACTCAATGATAATATTCCAGTTAAAATAGTTGTATCACCCTATGGAGGGAGTGGATACTTCCTGGGAAGGGGCAACAGGCAGATAAGTGCAGAGGTTGTGATGAAGGCTGGAAAAAGGAATATAATAATACTATCATCTCCGGAAAAGTTAAGAACCATAAAGACACTGAGATATGATTTAGAAGGGTTGCCTGAAAATTTTTTCGGTAAATATGTGAGGGTATTGACAGGATATGGCACCTATTCCATGGTTCCTGTGTCTGATTTCTGACATAATTAAACACTTTTAAATTCCACCT
>JAGDXN010000012.1:18537-20858 GCA_023256455.1 Cuniculiplasma sp. | reverse complement strand
CCTAATATTATGGTGTAAATGGCCAGAACATTTGCCGATCTGAGCAAATACGTAAAGCGCGCCCCCTCAAGCTGGAAATCCATGCTGATCATTCTTATTATATTCATAATTGAGTACTTTCTTTCTAAAAACCTGATTTTTTCCCTATTGCTCATAATAATTCCAGCCATAATTACCCTCTCACTGGATGAATTACTATCCTATGGATTCAGGTCAAAGCTCAATTTCAGGAAAAATACCTTTCTTTTCGCCATAACTATGGTAGTGTTCTATATAGTATATACGATCTTCAATGGAATAATGCCCTTTCTCCATAGACAAAATATTGCCATCGCCATATCATTCATATCATTTTTCCGGTTCATGGTATTCTATGTATACCTTTCAGACAATGATGGTGTAAACTATATTTCAGCCAATATGTTTGCCATATCTCTCATACCCATATTTCTCTTCTATGGTGATTATACTGTTCTTGTTGAAGCAATGGCCTATTCCCTGATTTCATCCTATCTTTCCCTTATTTTTGTGTCAAAATCCACCAAATCATTCAAGGATGAGTTTGATCAGGAGCCAAGAGATCTGATAAAATTTTTCCTGTACAGTTCAACAAGCAAAAAATATTATGATTCCGGAGACAGGTTTTTTAAAAGAATATACAGCCACGAAAGGGTTGTGCCTGTGGATATGATCAGATTCCAGAAAAATGATGGTACGACCAAAATGGCAATGGTTTTTCCCTATGTCCACCCCGGACCTTTTGGAACCATTGGTTCAAGCAACCTTCCTGAAAGGCTTTTGAAATATGTTTCGGAGAAATCAGAGGAGATTATGGTATTTCACACAGCCACAACAAACAATAATAACTGCTCCGGTGAAGATGATATAAGGGCAATAGGCGAGGCAATCCTCTCCATGTGGGATGGGGACGGAACAGCAGATAAAATATCAAGGCTCCTGTCATTGAAGAGCGGTGGAGTCAGGATAGATGCCATAACCTTTGGAAACAGGGGAATCATGGCATTGAATCCAGACAGGGTTGATTTTGACGATATTCTATATACGGAAGGCCAGCGTGGCTGTAGATATGTGGAAGAATCAACTGGCATAAGGTTCTCCATCGTGGATGGGCAGAACAAGTTTGTAAGAGGTTCAAGGGAAATAACAGACATATCTCCCTATCTCCATGGAATGGCAAAGCTTTCAGGAAGATTAAAAACAAAATATCCCTGCAGGGTTGGCTATTCGAGAAAGAAGATGAATTCAAAGGAGCTTGGCCCTCTTGGAATCCAGGCAGCAGTTTTTGATTATGGTGCCGAGAAAGATGCCATGATACTCACAGATTCAAACAATATAACAATTGAACTTATGAATAGGGTATTTGAAATGCTTGGAACTGAATATAAAAATAAGGTTATATACACAACGGACAACCATGTTGTAAATGCAGGGTCTCTGGATATGAATCCTCTGGGAAAGGGCGATGACTGGAAGGAAATATCAGAAAAAATAGTGGAAACCGTCAGAGAAGCATCAGAAAATGTGGAAGATGTGAAAGCAATATATGGGACAAGGAATGTAAGGGTTAAAATGGGTTCTGAAGAATCCTATCAGACACTTATGGATACGGTCTTCACATCCTTGAAGAAGGCGAGGGTTTACGCAGCCATTACCCTTTCCCTGACCCTGATCATACCCGTTTTCATGTCAGTTACGGGAATCATTTTCAAGATTCCATTCATTGGATGATCTCATTCTGAAAAACAGGTCAAGAATTCCAAGGGACGCCACACATTTCACAACCGGAACCGCCCTTATGGCAATGCATGGATCATGCCTGCCCTTAACCGTGATTTTTGTAACATCGTGGGTTATGACATTGATTGTTTCCTGCTCCTTTCTTATGGACGAAGTGGGCTTAAATGCAGTGCGGAATACAATATGGTCACCATAAGTTATGCCGCCAAGTATGCCACCGTTCCTGTTCGAATCAGTACAGTACCTTTTCCCATCCCACTTGAATGGTTCGTTTGATTCGCTTCCTTTCTTTGAGCATATGGAAAAACCATCTCCAAATTCTATGCCCTTCACGCCAGGAATGGAGAATATGAGATGGGACAGGATCGATTCAACAGAATCGAAGAACGGTTCACCCATGGAGGCCGGTGTGCCATGAACTGTTGTTTTGACTATGCCCCCTGTGCTGTCCCCCTCAGACATGAGTTTTGTAACTATTTTCCTGCCTTCACTGTCTGCCGATGGATCAGCCATTCTTGTATCCAGAGAATAAATCAAATCCTCATCTGGTTCGTCCACATCCA
>JAGDXN010000012.1:12313-18527 GCA_023256455.1 Cuniculiplasma sp. | reverse complement strand
ATCTGTTCAAGATAGGAGACAACCTCTATATCATAATGCTTCAATATTTGGACTGCAATGGAACCTGCTGCCACAAGAGGCGCAGTCATTCTACCCGAAAGAAAACCACCTCCTGCATAGTTCCTGAACTTTCCATATTTCAGGAAAAGGCTCAGATCACCATGGCCTGGTCTTGGATTTTCCCTGAGATCATCATAGTGTTTTGAAATCGTGTCCTGATTCTGAATGATCATTGTAATTGATCCCCCATCAGTATATCCATTGTTCAATCCACTTATGAATGAAACCCTGTCGCTTTCTTTCCTCTGTGTCGTTATGGTACTTTTTCCCGGGGCCCTTCTTTCCATCCACTTTCTGGTTTCTTCCTCATCAATGTAAAACCCTGCGGGAATACCGTCAAGGACTGCACCAACTGCCTCCCCGTGGGATGATCCAAATATGGTAAGACCAATCCTGTCCTTAAATGTAAAGCTCATATGTTTAAGCCTCCTTTGGCTTTGTGTATTTCATTGCGACCTCAAGCATCCTGCTTCTTCTTTCAGCAGCCTCTTCTCCTTTGAACTTTGCCTTTATGCTTATGAACATTGAAGTCATGGTCATTTCATCAACTAAAATTGTTGGTTCTTCCAGGACATCAGGGAATTTCTTTATTTCCTCAGAAACATTTTTCCTGAAGTATTCCAGATCTGAATTTCTGGGTATTTCCGTTCTTGCCTGTACAACCACATTTCCCTTCCTTATAAAGAAGGCGGCCTGGACCAGCACACCATTGGGCACTCTTACAATGTCTCCGGAATCCATTATAACCACAGTGTAGTTTATGGTCAGGTTTGTAACAATGCCGGAAACGGACGAATTAATAAAGAAATCTGTGGAAATGTACTTTGGAGGGATTGTGGGAAAGGCGGCACCCCACTGCCAGGCCTGAATTATTATTCTGTCCCCTATTTTAAAGGGTTTTGTCACAATTATCAAAATCCCTGCGAACTGGTTTGCCAGCACACTCTGTGCAGCAAGACCAAGGACAACGCTTATGAGTGCGCTGCTCAAAATCAATGAGGATACATCTATACCAAGTGTGGATAGCACTGCGACAAGTATCATAAAATAGGCAACCATGCTTATAATCAGGACAATGGGTTTTATCCTCCCATCAGACATTCCCGCCTTTCTCAGATAGTGTTCCAGGAGCCTCAGCAGTATTCTGAATATGGCAAAGACAGATACGCCAACGATTACTGCCATCAAATATTTGGAGTATTCTGATATGGAAACACCAAGTATGGGCCTGCCCATTAGAACGATTACGTAGCCGATTATGACTGCAAGAAAAGTTATTCCAATATAGTACTTCGCCTTTGATATCCTGTTGCCAGCCATGGCTGATAATGATTAATTCCAATAAAAGATATTCTAAAAAATAGCTATGTGTTTAAATTTTGTTTAAAAGGTTATGGTATTATAAGTGAAAGCAGGAACACAACAAATCCTGTTATGACGAAATATTCAGTATTTGTTACATTGGCGCTTATGAACTTATAATATAAACCACCCAGTTCTATGAGGAACAGGCCAAGAAAGAACAGGGGGTATCTCCATGATGACTTCATGTATTTTTTCATTTCACATCACAGCCCGAAGAATACTATGTTTATAGGCAGGCCTGCAGCCACACCCCTTATGAACAGGTCCACAAGGAAGAATGAAGAAAGGCTTATCCATGCAAGAAGTTCGTGGTGAGAGTTGAGTTTTGAAACTCCGTTGAAGAATGATCTCCTGAAGCTCTTCTTGTTTATTGGGCAGCTGTAGCAGTCAACGTTTCCTCCGGTCACGTGCCTGAAGAAATGGCAGGAGAATGTATACAGTGTAACCCACAGTGTATTGAGTATGAGAAGGAGAACTCCAAGAGTGAACTGATCCTTGTATGTGATTGCAACGTATATGTCATAGAAGAAGAAGGGCAATATGGCCACTGCTGTGTACCAGAAATATCTGTGAAGATTCTCTATTCTGAATATTCCTGTCTCTCCGCTGTACAGTCTTCCCCTTTTCTCGCCGGGAAGATCCTTCTGTCCCGTCGTCTGAAAGTTTACAACACCACATGCCACAGGGTGCCTGAACAGATGCCTGTGGTAATCCTTCCTGTATGCATAGCATGTTGCCCTGAATCCTGCAACAAGGGGAAGCACAAGGAATGTTGGGGAATAGAACGGGTCTGTTAAACCCTGCACAGGTGAGGTCATTGAAAATGTTCCCATTAAATATATGGCTATGGCCGCAAGAAACACAAAGGACCAGAACCTCAACTCACCAAACTCTCTTGGAAACCTCACAATCTTTTCCATTGCGGTTTCATCTTTTACACTGAAAGACACTATTACATCACCTTCTCCTTCTTTCTTCTGTTTTTAATTACCATTGCGATTGGATCATACTTTCTGTCAACCGCTCTCTCCTTTTCCTGAATGATTGCGTTATCTGTAATCTTAATGTGCTCAGGGCAAACCTCTGTGCAGCATTTTGTAATGTTACAGTAACCCATTCCACCCTCATCATTGAGCATCTTTGACCTGTCCAGGCCATCAAGGGGGTGCATATCCCATGATGCAGCTTTCACGATGTGCCTCGGGCCAAAGTATGGGGTAAAATGCTCCCTGACAACATGGCATACATCCATGCACAGGAAACACTCAATGCATCTCTTGAATTCCTTGGATCTTTCAACATCCTTTGGGTTTATCCTCCATGGTTTTTCCAGACCCTCCCTTGGTGTGAGAAGGGGTATTTTTCTTGCAATTTCCCAGTTCTTTGATATATCTGTTACAAGATCCTTTACAAGCGGAAATGCAGCCATGGGTGAAACAGTTATGTTTTTACCTATGTTGTCAACCCTTGTTTTGCACATGAGAGAGGGGTGGCCGTTAATCTCTGCAGAACATGAGCCGCATTTCCCGGCCTTGCAGTTCCATCTTATGGATATGGTCGGATCTATTTTTTCCTCCACATATCTCACTGCATCAAGAACAACCATTCCATCAACATAGGGAACCTTGTAATCCTGAAACTTGGGTTCCTTATCATTCTCAGGGTCAAACCTGAATATTTTTATATTAATATCTTCGCTCATTCGTATACCTCCGGCTTAACATACTGCTCATATTCCTTGGGCATTGGCTCGACCGGTACAGTCTCGTACTTCATCTTGCCGTCCTCGCCCATGTAGGTTATGATGTTCTTCTTCCAGTTCTTGTCCTTCTTGGGGAAGTCCAGCCTTGTGTGGGCACCTCTGCTTTCCTCTCTCATCAGGGCACAGTGTGTTATGGCCTCACATGAAACAAGCATGTTGGCCAGTTCAAGGCATCCTAGAAGTCCATGGTTATATCTGATCATTCCCTTCGTTCCAACCTCTTTGAACTCCTCCTTTAACTGTTCAATAATATCAATTGCCTTCTTTAAATGCTCTCCATCCCTTACAATTCCAACATTGTCGCTCATGCATGTTGTGAGTCTGTCTATGAGGTCATAGGGGTTTTTGCCATTTTCTTTAAAGAATCCCTTAACATAATTTATTTCCTTCTCTATAAGATCCTGGGGTATGTCAAGGAGAGTTGAACTTCTTGCATAGGCGGAAGCTGAATCGCCAGCTCTCTTTCCGAAAACAAGAATATCTGCAAGGGAGTTACCGCCTAATCTGTTGGCTCCGTGGAGTCCAGAGGCCACCTCTCCTGCAGCAAACAAATTCTCTATATTGCTTCTTTCTGTTTCCGCCTCAACCTGAATACCGCCCATCATGTAATGGACTGTAGGGGCGACTTCCATCTTTTCCTTCGTAATGTCAACACCGGCAAATTCCAGGAACTGCTGATACATTGCAGGCAGCTTATGCTTTATGTATTCCGGGCTCTTGTGTGTGATATCAAGATACACACCACCGTGTTCAGTTCCCCTTCCCTCAGTTATCTCTTTGTAATTTGCCCTTGCTACCACATCTCTGGCATCAAGTTCTTTCTTCTGCGGAGAATATTTCAGCATGTATCTTTCTCCCTTTGAATTGAGCAGAATACCACCCTCTCCCCTGACACTTTCGGTCACAAGCAATCCCTTTACTCCTGGAGGATAAACCATTCCTGTGGGGTGGAACTGGATCATTTCCATATCTCTTAATTTCACTCCGGCTCTGTATGCCATACCAATACCATCACCGGTTGATTCCCAGGAATTGGAGGTAACTTTGTATACCCTTCCTGATCCGCCTGTGGCTATGACAGTTGCCTTTGCTTTGAAAACAAAGAATTCTCCTGTGGTCATTTTAATTCCGAACGCACCTGCAATTTTGTCTCCAACCTTTAAAAGGTTTGTTATGTACATCTCATCATAGAATGTAATATCTCTGTGAAGAACTTGATCCTCAAGGGTTTTGATCAGTTCAAGTCCAGTTCTGTCTCCAACGTGGGCAAGCCTCCTGTATGTATGGGCACCAAATGCCCTCTGCATGATTCTTCCATCAGGAGTTCTGTCGAACAGTGCTCCATAGCGCTCCAGTTCCAGTACACGTTCTGGTGCCTCTTTTCCAAGAATTTCTGCCATCTTCCAGTCAGATATGTAAACTCCCTCTTCGATTATATCTCCGTAGTGTACAGTCCAGTTATCCTGTGGATCAACATTTCCAAGGGCGGCAGCTATGCCACCCTCAGCCATAACCGTATGTGCCTTTCCAAGAAGGGACTTTGTAACCATCACTACCTTCAAACCAGCATCATTTACGGATATGGCCGCTCTCATACCGGCCCCACCTGCTCCTATTACAAGGACATCGGTTTCAACCGTCTTTACATTTTCACTCATGACATCACACTCTAATCTGGTATAATGGCATATTGTGTCATAGGTATAAATTTTTTACAAAGATTAAATAGGATGTTTGCTCCAATGTATATGAAACATAAAAAAATATTAAATAGAATAATATGTGAAAATCGATCATTTTAATATTTTGTTTACGGTCAAAGGCTTAATATATGAAAGAATTGGGGTAATGTGGATATATTAATTGCCATATTTTCACTTCTGCTTATGGCCATCATACTCGGTTCAATATTCGAAAAACTTGGATACCCGTCAGTTATTGGAGAGATTATTGCAGGGATCATTCTGGGGCCGTCTGTGTTCAATTTTGTAACACCTGACAAAGTTATATCAGGTTTGAGTGAAATATCTCTTTTCTTCATAGTTCTCCTGATCGGTGTTGAGGCCACAACAAATACAATGGTAAAAAATCTCAAGAAAGGTTCAATTTTAACACTCACATCCTTCATAATCCCACTGATTGTAATCATAATTTCTCTGAAGTTAATCTTCAGTTCCGTAGGAACATCAGGCATAGCTCTTGCCATTTCCATAGCAGTGCCTTCAATTTCCATTGTTTCCGTAATGCTTGGAAACCTTGATCTTTTAAAAATTGAGGCAGGCAACGCAATCCTTGCATCCGTAATCATAACCGATATTCTTGCATTCACAATGGTATCAGCCATAATTGATTTTAAGAAAATTTACATAGAAACATCTGCCCTTGTGCTCTTTATCATTCTGATATACGTCATTGACATATATTTAAGAAAAAATTCCACAACTGTATTATCCTTTTTTGAAAAGTTGAGATCAGGTGCCAAGAGCGAAAAGCTTGTTTTTGGTTCCATAATCCTGTCAGGTCTCATTATTTCAACACTCTTTGAGTTCATTGGGATAACCTATGTTCTTGGAGCATTCTTTGCGGGTATACTCATAAGCGATGTGGTCATAGGAGAAGATCTACTTGGAATCATAACAAGGACCTTATCAAGAATCAATGACAGCTTTTTCATACCCCTATTCTTCAGCATAGCAGGCCTTTCATTTGCATTTCCTGATGTTGCCGTTCTTGAAACCATGGCTGTAATACTCCTTGGAACACTGCTTGTGGGTGGCATTGGGGATTATATGGCAGGAAAGAAATTGATGAAACCCTTTACTGCAAGGGGAACAATGGGGATTCTGGGAGGAAGAGGTGCAGTGGGAATAATTATTGCCACCCTATCTTTGAGCGGAGGAATCATAAACGATCAGGAATATTCTGCAGCCATCTTTGCAACAATAATAATCTCCTTTGTGTTTTCATCCTTTGTTAAAAAGTCAGATTCCCCGGCGATAGCCATGGAGGAAAAGGCTTCAGTCAATG
>JAGDXN010000012.1:0-12303 GCA_023256455.1 Cuniculiplasma sp. | reverse complement strand
GACTGGAGTAAAATAACTCACATAGGTATATTCAAATTCAATTTTCTTCTTCATAGAATAACCATGTCTGGAAAAAATCTTCTCCAGTTCATTTTCAGATATTCTTATGCTTTCAGGCGGTCCAACTTCTCCATCCTTTTTAAACTCTATCAGCACAAAGTCAGGTGAACCCGCCCTTTTGAAAAGTTCTATAAGATTTTCCCTGCATTCAAAGTCGTGGAAGCTGGTGGAAAAGAAAACCTTTGTACATTCTGGGAAAGATGAAACTTTGCATATATTTTCTCTCTTTATGGTGATATTGTCAATATCGTTCTCTCTCATTCTTTTTTCTAGAATTTCATTTCCCTTTTCGCTCCATTCATAGGCATATACATGTTTGCAATGCTTTGAAAAAAGGATTGAATAGAACCCGCTCCCCGATCCCATGTCGCAAATAACATCTTCCTTTTCCATATGTATGAGATCAATTACCTTCTGTACATCAACTATTTTTGATCTCATCTCATCTATTCTTTCATAGTCAAAATCATCATGATGATGGTGCATAGAATCCATATGAGAAACTTTAAGTTATATTTTTCCCGTAATTGGTTCATCTGATCATTTCAAGGAAAATGTCAATATTGTGTCTCTTGAAATAATATGTTTCCTTTATTAAAGACAATGAATTAAGCTATACATGCTTTTCAGCAAAGTGGTGGAGTATTTCGAAAAGATGTCTGAAACATCCAAGCGATTGGAACTTTCAGAGATCTATAAGAATATGATACTCGAAAGCGGAGAGGACCTCGATTATGTACTTTATCTGTCAAAGGGCATGGTGGCACCAGACTATGAAGGCATAGAGATAGGCCTTGCAGAAAAAACAATCATTTCAACACTGAGAAAGATCACAGGAAAGGATGAGGAAATTATAATAAAAAGATACGGTGAAATCGGTGATCTTGGGACAGTTTCCCAGGAACTGATGGCACTCCCCGGGCAGACGTCTCTTTTCAACGAGGAACTTACAACTTCTGAAATATTCAGGTCACTGAAAAAGATTGCAACAATTAAGGGTTCAGGCACTTCTGTGGAGAAAGAAAGAATATTCATGGATCTGATGATAAGGGCATCGCCCGTGGAATCAAAATATATTGTCAGGATACTTCAGGGCAGGCTGCGCCTGGGTGTATCTGATTCCACAATCCTCTATTCCCTGAGGCTTGCCTTTGCCCCCGGTCTGGAACAAAGCGATGTGGAAGAAATATTCAACTTCCATCCCGACCTACCCTATGTCGCCAGGATACTGAAGGAGGGAAAGGAGGATATTATAAAAAATGCAGGGCCAGAACCACTCATACCTGTGAGGGTTATGCTTGCAGAGAGGCTTCAGTCAATAAGGGAAATTTTAGATAAGATGGGTGGAACCGCTGCCTTTGAAAATAAATATGATGGCCTGAGAATCCAGATTCACAAAAGGGGAGAGGTTGTGAAAACATTCTCAAGAAGCAATGAAGAGACAACCCTGCAGTTCCCTGAGGTGACAAAATTTTTCAAGTCCCTTCCCTATGAGAGTTTAATTGTTGACGGCGAAGCCGTTCCATTCAACAACGAAACTGAAGAAATATACCCGTTTCAGGCAGTGTCAATGAGGCGGGGGAGGAAGAATGATATTGGGAAGTATGAAGAAGAAATTCCCATAGTTGTATTTCTCTTTGACATAATATACTTTGAGGGAAAACAGCTAAACCATGAACCCTATCTTAAAAGGACGGAACTTCTCCGGACAAAATTTTCCGAGGGAGAAAGAATAAGGTTTGCAAAGAGAATAATAAGTGACAGGGAAGATGAGATTGAGAAGTTTTTTGAAACCTCCATATCCACGGGATGCGAGGGCATTGTTGCAAAGGATGTACGGGAAGAATCCATATACAGGGCAGGGGCAAGAGGGTGGCTCTGGATAAAATACAAGAGGGATTACAGGAATGAGCTCGCAGATTCCCTTGATCTTGTTGTGATAGGGGCGTTTTATGGCCATGGGAAGAGAAAGGGAAACTATGGCGCACTTCTTCTCGCGTCCTATAATAAGGAGGAGGATACCTTTGAAAGTGTTTGCAAACTTGGAACAGGTTTCAGCGATGAAATGCTTGCAAGCCTTAAGAGCCTCTTTTCAGAACTTGTATCTGAAAATATGCCTGCAAGGGTAAAATCTGATATGAAGCCCGATGTGTGGATATATCCTGAAAAGGTAATTGAAGTAATCGGGGCAGAGATAACAAAAAGTCCAATACACACCTGTTCAAAAACAATCCTGAAAGATCAAGGTTTAGCACTTCGTTTTCCAAGGTTCACTGGAAAATTCAGAACAGATAAAAAGGCTGAAGATGCAACATCCTCAGAAGAAATATATGAAATGTTTAAAAATCAAACTAAAAATAGTTACAAAGATGAGCAGAATTAATCTTACTCATCATCGTTTCCGTAGTTTCCTCTTGATCCGGAATCTCTTCTTGGTCTTCCGTATCCGCCAGAACTTCCGCCTCTTCTGAAGTTGCCTCCGCCCCTTCTGAAGTTGGTGTTCTCGTAAACCTTTTCACTCATATCGAGGTCTTCGTTTACTTCAGACACGGTTTCCTCAGACTCGTTCAGATTTCCGTATTTTCCTACGTTTAATCTCATCTGCCCTCTCACAAGGGATATGTATCCATTGTCGATGTGCAGTGTTGATCCATCCTTCACGTTTGCGGCCTGTTCGCCCCAGAGTGAAAGTCTGATCTTTCCGGTCTCATCTCCAATTACAACTTCGGTCACAGATTTTGTCTCACCGAATCTTGTGTTTATTTCCTTTGGCTCGCCGATCTCGACAACCTTAGCAAGAACATTTACTCTTCTTGACTCTGGTGTCAACTCTTTTATTTTGGTAATTCCTTCCATTTGGTTACGTCCTGTCTAAAAGACATGTAGTTATTCAATACCTGTATTTATATTAGTATGTTTACTTTCATCAGACATTAATTGGTATATATTTTCAATCCATGGTATGGCTGAATTGAAAAAATCCGGGCCGTGGTGTGCCAAAAAGTCAAGTTTTCCAGGAGTTGTGAACACTCTTCTCTCAATGAATGCTGAGGTTTTATCCAGGCCATGTTCCTTAAGCCTTTCCATTGCCTCTTCTTCCCTTATTCCCCGGTACATTTTTCCTTCCATAATAATTATTTCAGGATCGAATTTTTTGATAATATGGTAATCTGGCATAATCCATTCCTTTGGTTCACAATCATAGGGGGTTTCAAATCCCATTGTGTTAAGTGTGGAAATAATATAGCTCTGAGAGCCAAAGGTTACAGGTCCGCCAAGATCAATCTCCACATAGGCCCTGAACTGAGGCAAATGCGTCTTCAATTTTTTTATAAGTTCTATGGAAAGAACCCTGGCCTCCCTGACCTTTCCGGTAACAATGCCAATCCTGTTTATCATGTCCAGTATCTGGAAGGGCGTGGATGGGAGTTCAAGTTGATAAAGGTTGTATTTTTTAGCGAGATTGTCAGCGAGCGAATCCTGATAGCCTGATATGGTAAGTATGAGATCTGGGTTTATATCATCCATTATCTTTTCGTTATATGTGCTATAGGAGCCAATTTTCCTTATCCCTTCAACTTCCGCTGGCCTTCTGCAGAATGCACTTACCCCCTTTACTTTTTCTCCCATGCCTATGAGGAAAAGTGTTTCTGTAATTGATGGATTTAGGGAAACAATGCTTTCAGGGGGAGAATCCAGGCTGACTTTTCTTCCCTTGAAATCTATATATTGGACCATATCAGAATGTTATGGGTATGAATCCTTCTGCCATTGCATCCACAAGAATCTTGCCAGCTGGTTCCAGCAAAATTCCCTTTTTCGCTATGGGATCTTTTATGCCCTTGTTTTCTGCAATATTCACGCAGGCAGTTTTGTAGATTCCAGCGGAGCTTGCATCGTTGAGCAATCCATCAAGGACGGGATCTGGCTTTGAAATCATATCCTCACTTGGACCGAAGAACATGATCTTGACTTCCTGTGCAGATCCAGATTTGGCAATATTTATTGCCATCCTGAGACCGCTGATTACCTTTTCCTTTCCCTCAACACCGCTTGTAAGTATGAACATCATTTTTGGTTTTTCTGCCATATAACTCCAATCCTTAAGGAATATAAAAAAGGAATCGTCTATTAAAATTGAATGATGTTTTATGATGTTTGTGGAATTCAAGGGAATGAAAAGCATATTATTTATACAGATTTGGAATGAACACATATGTGGAAAGTTCAGGCAGTTGCCCATCCAACCATTGGCATAGTGCTTCTTGGGGGACTCAAGGATCAGGTTGACAGATTGCCCTATCATAGTTCAGCAGGAATAGCCTATTCCCTTATGGAAAGGGAATCGGTTGCAAGGACCACAATGGAAATAGGTGCGGAAAAGGAAGGTGTAATAATTAATGGCACACCCATTGATTCCTTGGATTCCAGATCGCCCATGAAAATAATAAAAAAATATGAAAAAATTCTTCGCACAAAGTACGGAAATGGAAATGTATCCATTATTTCAGATAATGAAAACATACTCAGTGGGAGTTCAGACGCAGGTGCAGCTGCATTGGGGAAGTGTATAGAAGCATCAATAGATGTGGACCCTCTGGAACTGGAGCTGGAAATGAGAAAGGTTTCTGAAAGTGCTGGAAGGAGTTATTATGGAGGCCTGACCATAACCTATGGAGGTGACAGGCCACATACAAGGAAGATTCTTGATAGCAGACCATTTAATGAAATGGTGATATTGAGTGCAGTTTTTCCCCATAAGAGGAAACCTTCTGACGATATACATACAAACCAGCCGCGGCATGAATATTATAAAAAAAGGATCGAGAATGCGGAGAAGGCTATAAAAATCCTTGAAAAACTTGCATATGAAAGGAATGTTAAGGGCATATTTGAACTGGCAATGGAAGATACTGAAGACTATCATTACATGAATTCCCTTGTGGACGTTCAGATTGTAACCCCAGAAATGAGAAAACTTATGGATAAAATAAGGGAATGGAGATCTGAAATGTGGATGACATATATTGTCACAGGAGGAAACAGTGTATTTGTACCAACAATGAAGGAAAATAAGGATGAAATAAGAAGAAGGCTGGAAAATTATACAGGAGAAATATATGAATTGAGGGTCGCGGAAGGGGCAAGAATCATTTCGCCCTGATCTTCTTTATTACTCTCCTGTAAGGAAAGAATATGGCCACAAGAATGGCAAAGGTCGAAAGGGCAAGATAGGTATTTGAACCCTCAGGAACCTCATTCATTTTGTTCCATTTTCCAGACAAAGAAAGAAAATACAATTTATAGAGGCCAAAGAGTGGTATATCTCCCCGGGCAACACCAAGAACAGATGAAAAGTTCACAGGTGGAAATGCAGTTCCATTGGGCGCAGTAAGTATATTTTGGTCTGCAGCCACATAGGCATTCAGTGAAGAAATATAGGATGTTGAATCTGCCAAGTTGTTGTCACCCGTGGTTATGTATCCGCTGATTCCTTTGAAGGAAGATATAAATATTACCTCATTCCGGTGGGTAAATCCAACATCCTTAAGCAAAATGTAACTTTTGTTTACAACGATCCATGGCTGCTTATGATAGCCCTGCACACAGGGCACAGTCCCATTCCAGGATAGATAGAACATTGCCCTGTGTATAACAATATATCCTGCAATGGAATGATAAAGTATGACATCCCCATATTCTCCATACGTTGAAAAGTTAATTTCTCTTCCCTGCACATAGGTAATTATCTGCGAAGGGCTCGTAACTTTTTTCACAATCACTGTTGTTCCTGTTTCAATTGTATTCCACTGAAAATCTTTGGAGTGTTCCATGCTATCTGACTGTACAATTGACAGTGGGGGCCATTCTCCTGAATAAAGGATAAGGCCTGAAAATAATATAATGACCGTTGCAACCATAATTAATGGAAAAAATCTCTTAATTTTTTTAGATCTATTTCCCATGAGTAAGACGAAAATAATAAATCCATTGATAACATTTATGAATCAATGGCAGACAAGAAAGACGGATTTCAATCGGGTGCGGGTTTAATCAGATACTTTGACGAGGAAGAGATTGAAGGTCCGGCACTGGATCCAAAGCTTGTTATTTACATTGGAATTGCAATGGCAGTGGTTGTTGAATTGGCCACATATTTCTGGCCTCTGCACTGATTTTATCTTAATTTTTAAAAATTTCAACTCAACGGTTTTTCCAAAAAATTACATAAGTTCCATTTACTAAAGATCTAAAAAAATTTGTTAATTATTTTACCTTACGGAGAATTAAATTAAAAAATTCTTACTCTTCTTCCCTTTCCTGCACAAAGCAGTAAAATCTTCTCCTGGTGTCTGTAAGGCATGTCTTCACACTGATAAGGGATTCTTCTCTTAGATGCTTTAAGGAACCCATCAATGCCCTCTTTGAAAGGCCAGTTTCTTTCATCAGTGTTTTAACATCCGCAATTTTAATACTTTTCAGTGTTAACAATATCAGTCTCGACGACGGTGTCAGTTCTTTAAATTTCTCTTCGGTTATCGTAAAGCCCACATTAGTTTATCCGTATAAATCTTACTGAAATCCTTTGATTATAATTTATCTTATTTATGTTCTATTTAATTGCTATGTGTAATTTTTGATGCACATTACATGAAATTTATATATTTATGAGGATTGTGATCGGTTAACATGAATCGTATAGTTATTTTGTTAATGGCAACGATCATGCTTTTCTTAGGAATAGCAGGGGTCGTCAGTGCTGGACATGAGAATGTGTCTGCAGGAAGCGTTCAATCAAACGTACCAAATCTTATTTCGGTACCGCTATCTGTATCACACAGTGTACCTTTAGGAAGCAATTATCCTCTGGTTAAAACAAATTTAAACAGCAGGATATCTGTTATGGTGACCTTGAAATTTAGCAACGAATCATTTTTACACACATTTTTAAATGGTTTGAATGATAAATCTTCTCCCTATTATCACCATTATATGTCTGCTTCACAATTTGACAGATACTTCTCCCCATCTTCAGCTCTGTATGACAGGGCTGTGGAATATTATATTTCCCATGGTTTCACTGTAAAAACATACCAGGATCATCTTTCTTTTGTCCTGAAAGGTTCAATCGCACAGTTCGAGGATAACATGCAAACAACCATAGGAACATTCAAAGGCACGGGAAGAGAATACATTATGCCTGTGGGAAACGTCTATCTTCCATCCTTCATGGCAGGACATGTTGTAAATATTGCCGGTCTTAACACCAAACACCTGGCAACGCTCAATTTCAATGTATCTCCATCATTCACAAGCGGAAGTAACGGTCAGCTGCTCTACGGCTCAGACTTTCAAAATGCCTACCAGCTTTCCAAACTTTATCAGTCAAAGGGATATCCAACTAATGAAACAGTTGCCACAATTCTGTGGTCTGGAACAAACAGCGCGGGGCAGTCAGTAGCTCCCTTTGTCCCTTCCGATATATATTCCTATTTTAACAAAACCCTTCCTTCCGGTGAACCACATTCAAACATTTACGGAGCGCCTATTGATGGAGCTCCTGCACCAGGGCCATCAGCAGCAAACGACCAGTCACAGGCTGATTTCGAAAGCACGCTTGACCTTGAAATGGCAGGATCTACGGCACCCGGAGCAAATATAGTGGAAGTTTATGGCCCCCAGGCTACCCAGTCTTGCCTGGATCAGGCATTTGCATTCATTCTGAATCCAAACTCATCCTATCCTCAGTTAAACAGTGTGGTTGCCATAAGCAACTCATGGGGAGGAGCCGATATGACGGATTCATCATGGACTTCCTATGAACAGGAGGCAGCTGCAAGAGGAATTACAGTGTTTGCTTCATCCGGAGATGATGGAAATACGGGTAATGTGAGCCCAAGCTTCCCTGCCACGGCATCTTACAACACCTATGGAATAACCGCTGTTGGCGGCATATGTACAACACTTTCAGGCACAGCATCCACGGATGGAACAGGAACAACAGGAATCCAAAAGGAATCAGTATGGTACAACACGCCCAATTCTGGTGACGGATCACAGGGCGGAGTGAGTTCAGTATATGCAGAGCCTTCATGGCAACAGAACAGCGCTGACGCAAATTCAGTAATAACGGGAGCATCCTCCATTACAGGCCTATCCTCAGGCAGGGGAACACCCGATGTTGCCGCCGATGGCGCAAACATGGAGATCTGGATCACCTATTCCGGATCAACTGGATATCAGGAACTGTGGGGAACAAGCATAGCATCACCTCTCACAGCAGGCTTGTTTGCAACAATGGATTATTATATAGGCCATAAGGTAGGCTTCATAGATCCTTTCATATACCAGCTTGGACAGGCCCAGTATAATGGAACCCTGTCTTCACCTGCATTCTACTTTGTTGCGAATGGTTCAAACGGCGAATTCAGCGCAGCAAAGGGATACAATCTTGTGGATGGATGGGGCTCCATAAATGCATACAACTTTGCCCAATATTATATTAATGGAATACCCTCATCATCAACACCACCAACGACCCAGCCCACATCAACTCAATCCAATGGTGTATTTTCACAGGTCAACGCAACCGTCAGCAACATAAATCTCTATTCCGTCCCTGAAGCAGAAGAATTCACTGTAAACAACAGTTACACAGCAAACAACGTAGTACTGTATTTGTCAGGTTCCGGTACAATAGATGTTTCAATTGGAACATCCCTGTTTGGTTCTCAGGTACTGGCAAACCAGAGCTATAACATAGGATCAACTGCAGGATGGTACCAGCTTTTCTTCAGCAATATATCGCTCAGTGCATCTACAGATTATTTCCTTAATGTATATCTTGCCTCAGGATCAACAGAGTGGGGATATACCACATCACCCAGTGTTGATCAGGGTGCAGTTCAGGACTACTGGTATTCAGGATCAACCCTTGAGAATGATAACAGTTATCCGGACATATATTCCATAGGCTACTATGCCTCAACATCCTCCACATCTCCACCTCCTGCATCAAATGTACCATCTGGTATATTCGTCCAGGTCAATGCAAGTTCATCAAACATATACACCTATAACGTTCCTGAAGCTGAAGAATTCACAGTTTCATCAAGTGTTCAAATCAACTATGTTGTCCTTTACCTTTCAGGGGCAGGTTCCATAGATGTGTCCATTGGTACATCGCTCTTCGGATCACAGGTTCTCTCCAATCAAACACTTACAGTTGGATCAACCGCAGGATTTTACAACTTTACCCTCCCATCAACCTCGCTCAATTCAGGCACGGACTATTTCATAAATGTTTATTTAGCATCAGGATCAACAGAGTGGGGATATACTTCTTCACCCAGCGTTGATAAGGGTGCAATTCAGGACTACTGGTATTCAGGATCAACCCTTGAGAATGATAACAGTTATCCTGACATATTCACCCTTGGATACGCATAAACATTTTGAAAACTATATTTTTTAACTTATAATTTTTAAAAAATTTCTTTTGATAAAAATTTCATGATGGATTAAAAAATGTAATATCTTTATTCAATACATATGAGAATGGCGTGAATCTTTTAAAAAATGTTTTTGATTTGAAATAAACGGTTTTGGATAAATATAGTTTTAACTCAATTTACTTTTTCAGGATCCTTTGTCTCTATTATGTCCGAAAAACTGATATATACCTTCCACTTGGGAAATTTCTTTACACAATCAAACACTATTTTAGAAAAGTCGTGGAAACTGCTCTTGGGAACAACAAAGGCAAAATTGAAATTCTTCCCGATTAATTTTTGTGGCGCTCCCAGTATTGGGATTTCGTATTTATCTGCCTCATTGCTAAAGAAATTAATAAGTTCGTTCGTGAAAACCGTTTCATACAGGTGTTCCTCCGGAAATATTTCCTTTAGATCAGTCCTGTGGCTCAGCAGGTTATTGGCATCTTTAAAGAGAGCTCTTATCTCATTTTCCCCTATTTTTCTGATCTGTCTGTTCCACTCCACGCCCATTGAAAGGATAACTGGATCCTTTGTTATGTTCAGATATTCCGGGGGGATTGTTGCTGCCAGTTCCACATATTGCAAATCAACATTGCTGGCAATCTTTCTAAAACTGTCCAAAAAACCATTGGCATGACCGAGAAAATCGATCTGCAGGTTACTTAACTTTTCATTCATCTCAGTAATGATAGATGTGAATTTTTTAAGTTCAACTCTGTGGAATCTCATTATGAACTTAACCCTGTAGCTCTTCAGGAATATGGAATCTACTATGGAGGAATCGAGATCCATTATTTTCCTGTGCAGTTCAAACATATTTGTATCTGTTACATCGATCTTGTTAGAGAAGTAATAGTCTTTATTATGAACATTTTTTCTTTCCTCCTCTCCTCTGAGTTTTTTTCCGTTAAGTACTAAAATCCCGCTGTCTCCCTTATATCTTATTCTGCCCACAACGTCATAGTCATTTCCGCCTATGTTCTTTATTTTCTCTTCAGCATCAAAACTTATTTCACACCTAAAGTCAAGAATCTTTTCAAAATCCTTAATGATCATATCAGGATAAGTGGTACGGGAATAAAAATATTTATAGGGATTAAACTACGTGATAAATAGTTTGAGAGGTACCTGCAGATGCTATTTGATAAAGAATCCATATACGACATAATGGACTCCTATGGAATTATTGGGGATGAGGAATATGGTGGAGATGGAACGGATGAGGAATTCGTTCTTGTTGGGATCATTTATGGGATATTCATCTCATCAAAGGATTCTATTAAAAGGCTAAAAAGGGAAGATATAGAAATTTACAAGTTTGGGGAGTACTCCTATTTGGTGTGGTTGAGGGAAAACGAGGAGGTTGATCTTGAAGACCCTATAAAGTGGGAAAAGATACCATCTGCAATTGAAGGCCCTTTTACAGATGCTGAAATAGTTGGGTTGATCAATGGCGGTTCACTGTGAAGACAGGAATTAAATATGTAATAGGACATGGATGACCAAAAAATCCATCTTAAGACACCTGAAAAATAATTAATTATCAGTTAATTTAGAATTGATCGACTTAGGGGAATCAAATACATTTAATAAGATAAACTTAATTCATTACTCAATGAAGGAAGTATATAAAGAAGATTCTGCAGTAAGTGAAATAATTGGGGCAATTCTTCTTTTTGCAATCGCCAGCGTTTTGTTGACATCATTCATTTTATGGTACGTTCCAAGCACAGGAACAAATAATGATTTGAAATATCAGTCAGGTACACAGAGTTCATTTGCATCGCTGGATTCGAAGATACAATCAAGTTCCTTTGTACCGGGAAAAGCAATTTCACAGTCTTTTCCTCTCGGAATAAGTGGAACTCCACCCTTTACACCCACACAGAGCACTAATATTCACTATTCTAGCGATTTCAATGGGTCAATGCACTATAATGCTAAAATCCATTATTTCGTAACAAATACAACTAAAACAAGGATTGTTGCTGCAGAGGCAAACACATCCTCTTCTAATATTTTGACCAACTCTAAGGTAAACAGCAAATTTACATATTCCATAATTTTCAGAGAAATTGGTTTGAAATCAGGCTATTTCTGGACAGTACAGCTAGGTGGTGAGCAACTGTCTGAAGGTTCAACTGGGGTCTCAGTGCCAAGTATTATTTCATTTAGTGAACCGAGAGGAACATATCAGTATTACATCAGTGCAAGTAATTCATCATTTAGGCCTTCGCCAGCATATGGAAGTGTTATTGTAAATCAGAGTAATGCAATTGTAACCGTATCTTTTTCAGATTTCCAGTTAAATGGAGTTGTGGCGGCGGCGACAGGACCAACCGGAAATATTAACGATTTAAATGAAACAAATTTCGTAGGTGTAGTTCAAACCCAAAATGTCTGTGATGTTACATATCCAGAGTACTGGTTAAATTATAGTGACCAACTTCCTCTTCCCAATGGTCAGCCTTCAGGTTTTTATGCTCTTGCATCACAGGAATTTTACACCTCTTCAGCTAATTCACCTGTGAACTATGTTCAGTTTTATATAGAACCAAATATGGTATATTATGAGCAGTTTTCACAGGGTTACGCTCATATAGTAGTGAGTATAGGGACTTCACCTTTCCAGAACAACACAAATTATCCTTTTCTTTATTTAAATATTACAGGGTCTGAAATCCAGAATAATTATGGAGGAATCCAAACCCTAGATTTTCCAAGAAATGTAACCTTATCAAATGGA
>JAGDXN010000014.1:1402-2885 GCA_023256455.1 Cuniculiplasma sp. | reverse complement strand
AAAATCGTACGGATTAATTTCCAAAAAAATAATTTTAAAAGATGTCTCTTTTCATATTGAGAAAGGCGAGTGCGTCTGCATTATGGGGGCAAATGGCCAGGGTAAAAGCACTCTTATTAAGATAATAGCTGGTCTCCTGGCCAGGGATAAGGGTGATATAAAGTGGTCTGGAAGACTGGGATATATGCCGGAAACAAGTATAAATTTTCCATCCCTCAATATATATCAGACAATGGAATATTATGACATGATGTCAGGACATGGAAAAAATTATGAGCAATTAATAGAAAGTTTCTCTCTGGTAGAAAAGAAAAAGATAGTAAAAAAATTTTCAAAAGGCATGAAAAGAAAATTGGATCTTATAAGAGCCTTGAATTTGAAACCTGACCTCCTACTTCTTGATGAACCTTTTGAAGGCCTTGACCCGGGAGTATGCAATGATATGATCTCTGTTATTGCTGAGGAGAAAGCGAGGGGTTCTGCAATCCTGATGAGCAGCCATGATACAACATACGTTGAGAAAATTGCTGACAGGGTATTCATTTTAAAGAACGGGCAGTTGAGTCAAATTGATGAATGGCAGAAAGAAACCACAGTATTAACAGTTTTGGGAGATCTGAAAAAAATCACTGAAATTTTAGAAAATTTTAATTGCAAAATTGCGGAAGATGGAGAGTATTTGAAAATAAGAGTAAGTGGAAATGAAGAAGCCATCTCTGTAATTCAGACTTTGGTAAGGAATGGGATAAAAATAAGAAAACAGGAGGTGCTGAATCTTGAAAATATCTTTTTACAGGAAATTTGAAAGATTTGCATCTGATTTTTCCAGGACGGTTAACGCCCAATTTACCAAAGATGTAATATATCTATTCAGGTCATTGTACGCACCGATTATCATTTTTGTATCCATAATATTATCGTCCTTCATACTCTATGAGGGAAATGTGCAAGCCTCAACAACTTCATTTTGGGCTTATAAATATTCACTTGGGTCAAACATAATGCAACTGGGTATGGGTCCTTTTCTATCTGCAAATTTTGGATGGATACTTATGCTTCTCCCAGCCTTAAATATGTCAGATGATATTGAAAGTAGAAATCTTGAAATCCTGAGAACATTCAAATTCAATTTGCCCGGATATTATTTTGGGAAGATACTTTCCTCAATGTTCTATGTCATCCTGTCCCTTTTAATTATCTCTTATATTGTTGAATGTGCATTGTTTTATGACGGTTATGCCATCACATCCAAATTTCTCATTGAGCCCATTTATGTGGCGCTTGCTTCAATGGTAATCCTGTTACCGATTCTTGGCATATCAATATTCGTTTCAATCTTCGTGGGAAATAAAATGATGTCTGTATTTGTGATCCTTTCCCTTTTCTTCTATGTCTCAATTGCAACCTCAGACCTGGGAAACAATTTGTTTTCTGCAACAAAAATATCGATGTTTAATACTTTTTTGTTCTCTTTAAACACGTT
>JAGDXN010000014.1:0-1168 GCA_023256455.1 Cuniculiplasma sp. | reverse complement strand
GAAATTAGTGAAATTCATGACAATCAAAAAGTGGGGAAATCTCCGCCAACACTTTCAGTAAACTTAACAGGTTATACTTTGCTTTATAATGCTGTAAATATAAGCGGGACTGGGGACCGGTATTATAATCTCCCCTCAAACACATCCAGTGTTAAGATAATAGCAATGGCAAACAGGACTGATGGTACGATCTGTATAATCAATCCAACAGGTGGTATCTCCGGAAGAATGGTATTCAGTTACTACACACCATGCAATGCAGTATGTGGACCAATTTACAACCAATCATACATAGGAAAATGGACAATCAGTTACGATCTCCTTATGGGAAATGGTGGAAATGATCACGTGGTGGTTTATTATGACTAAGCGAATGGTATCAGTTTTAATTATAATTTTCCTTTTGTTTGCATATTCCCTGAGTGTTTTTATTCCCGAAAATCCCAATTATAACTATATTACTTTGAATGCAGGTACTGAGGGTTTTAACTTTACACAGAATGAGAGTGTGAATTTTTACATTGATGCAACCGGATACACTCATAATTTTACCATTACCTCTACCATCTCCCAATCCAATTTAATATTAGGCCTGAATATTGTATTTACAGGATTGTCCGATAACTACACTTTCGTAAATCAGTCTTTTATAGATCAATGTATTATGCCAAACGTTTCTAAACTTGCAGTTTCTTGCTCATTCCCAATTACATTAACCAATCAACACCCAAATCTCACTGTTAAATGGAACCAAATTTTAATGCCGATTGGCGTGAACCAGACATCAAATAATTCCGCTCCTGCAGGTTACTATGTGTTTTATCTTTCTAACCTGACCGGTGTTGGAAAGTACCACGATGTCATAAATATAAATTACAAAAACAACTATTTCCTGATAAAATAGAAGGAAATAAAGTCAAAAATCTTCCTGATTTTTTTTCTGGTTCATTTATTTGGAACAGACATACTCTTGATCCTTCTGAATATTTTTAATTCCTTCCAATTCTTCCATTGTTCATTGCCTCCTGGGTTGCCAGTGGAGGAATCCATTCATTTTTCATGAAATTTATCCCCTGATCAGGAACTGGTCATTTTACTCTTACAAAAAAATTCAGGATACTATCAAGCAGTAAACTGATTAAGGTAAATGAATTAAAACTTTAAGTAA
>JAGDXN010000013.1:10584-26231 GCA_023256455.1 Cuniculiplasma sp. | reverse complement strand
GGGGAGATCAGAGGGAAAACTATGGCTCAATTCAGTGGATATTGAAATTAAGAAAATAACAGTAAACGGAAAGGAATGCAAGTTTGAAACTGACAGAAAGGAGGAAACCGTAAAAATTGAAGGGGAGTTCAAGGGAGATTTCCTGATGGAGCTTGAATTCTCAGGGAATATATCTGATGGTATGAACGGCATATACTATTCAAATGAGAATGGCTTTAAATTCATATCAACACAGTTTGAATCCACAGGGGCCAGATATGCCTTCCCCTGTGTTGATCACCCCGCATACAAATCTGTTTTCAAAGTTTCCATGGATATACCTTCAGATTATGATGCCATATCCAACATGCCCGCAGAGGCCGTGAAAGATGAAAAGGATAGAAAGATTGTTTCATTCCAGGAAACGCCAAGGATGTCCACCTATCTTCTCTATCTGGGTGCCTCAAAATATGATATGATCCACAAAACCCACGATGGAAAGCCTGTTTATCTTGTTGGGGCCAGAGGAAAGTTCAAGATGTCAGAATTGCCCATAGATATGGCAGACAAAACACTGGAATTTTTCGAGGAATATTTTGATATAAAGTACCAGCTGCCCAAACTCCATCTGATTGCAGTTCCAGAATTTGCCTTTGGAGCAATGGAGAACTGGGGTGCAATTACATTCAGAGAAATTGAACTGATGGTTGGGGAAAGTACAAGTTCAGCCATATTAAAGAGGGTTGATGAGGTAATATCCCACGAACTTGCCCATCAGTGGTTTGGAGACCTTGTAACCATGAAGTGGTGGGATGATCTGTGGCTGAATGAAAGTTTTGCAACATTTATGAGTTACAAGGCCCTTGAGCATAAGCACCCGGAATGGGAAATAATGTCAGAGTTTGTCACAGATGAACTTGGAAGGGGAATGACCGGGGACAGTCTGAGAAATACCCACCCCATTCATGTTGATGTGAAAAACCCCGATGAGATATCCCAGATATTTGACGAAATATCCTACTCAAAGGGTGGAAGCATCCTGAGAATGATAGAGGCCTATGTGGGCAAGGAACATTTCAGGAACGGTGTAAGGAACTATCTGAAGGAGCACAGCTTCTCCAATGCCATCGGTGAGAATTTGTGGACATCCATTGAGAAGGTATCCAATATGCCAGTTTCAAAAATAATGAATGCATGGATAACAAAGCCAGGATATCCAATCATCCATGTTGAAACGGCAAAGGATTCACTTCACCTTAAGCAGGAAAGATTCTTCCTTGATGGTTCCCCGGATGAGAGTGTGTGGCCCGTGCCTCTCACAATTGTCTATGAGGACAGAGTTGAACCCGTTCTTATGGAAGGCAGGGAACTTGATATCAAAAAGGATAAGTTCCTGTACATTAACTTTGAAAGAACAGGTTTCTACAGAGTCAAATACGATGGAGCACTCTTCGAGAATATAAAGAAGAACATTTCAAAAATGGATAAATACTCAAGATGGGGGCTCATATCCGATTACTATGCATCCTACCTTTCAGGAAAGGCAAACCTCAAGGAACTGATTGCAACCATGAACCTCTTCTTTGAAGATTCTGAATACATGCTCAGGGATGAGATTGCCGGAATTGTACTAAATCTACATAATATACTGAACAGAAGCAATGAAATTGATGATTTTGGAATCAAGTACATTTCAAACCATCTCAAGATGCTTGGTGAGCAGAAGAAGGGGGAATCCATAAATGATTCTGTTATAAGGGGAAGGCTTCAGTCCATAAGAACTCTCATAGATCCATCCTACGCAAAGGAGTTCTCATCAAACTTCAAGAACTTCCAGAATATCCCACCTGATTCCAGGCAGGCTGCCGCCTATGCCTATGCACTGGCAGAAAACGATCTTGACGGGCTTATGAAAAAACTCAATGAAGTACAGGCCGATGAGGATAAGATCAAAATCATAGGAGCAACAGGATACCTGAACGGAAAGGATAAACTTGACAGAGTCTGGAAAATGATAGAGGATGGAAAAATCAAGAAACAGGATTCATTCAGGTTTGTAAGCAGCTGTTCCCTTAACAAGTCAAACAGAAAATATTTGGCAGAAAACATGGAGAAGATCATTACATCCATTGACAGGTTCTTTGCAGGAACTGGATATACCTCAAGGTTTTTGGAAATGTTAATCCCCTATGTTGGATTGTCTGAGGAAAAGAGTGTGAATCAGTTCATAAGCACCCATTCAAGGGAAGACTGGGACAAGGGCGTGAAGAAAGGCCTGGAATATCTCAACATATACAAAAAGATAAATAACTGAACTTTAAAATACAATATTTTTTGAATAGCCTGAAAAGTATATTTTATAATTTCATATCAATTTGAAGATTATTTTTAACTGGTAAAAAGAGATTGACAAATTTAAACACTTTTGAAAGAACTCTACGAGCAGTTTAATAAAAAAAGGAAATTAAGCCTTATTCCTTTCCCATTTCCTTCTTTACCCTCTTCTCATAGGTCTCGAATATATCCGACATGACCTTCCCAAGGTTCCATCCTGAACTGCTCACTGTGAGGTTTGTCTTTCTTGCAAGAAGCCTTGTTCTTATGGAATATTTGATTCTACCTTCCTCTCCGTGATATTTGATCACGTGAATGTTCAGGGATGCACCCTTCAAATTCAAAACTCTGGAAAACCTGGGTACAAATTTGTCGGCCATTGCGTATATGGTTTCATAAAGGTCAGTGTCGCCTGAAGAAAGGCCGGATATGTTTATGAGCAATCCCTCTGATTCACCCTCTGATGAAAGTATGTTTATGACATCATCAATGCCAAGGATTCCAGTTAACTTTGAGCCCTTGTTGCAAACAGGCAGATGATGGAGATGGTTTTTAACCATGAGATCACATGCTGTGGTAAGCCTATCTTCCTCGAAGGCGAATATGGCAGGTTCCATCACAGATTTTACAATTATTTCCATCTTTTCCTTCTGGCTGAAATCTCCGCTTCCCATCTTTTCCTTGCTTATTATGTCATAATCTGCAACGCTTTCAAGCCTGACAACACCCTGGACTGTCTCGTTTTTGTCAACCACGGGTATCATATCCACATCGTGTTCCCTTATCTTCTCAAGGGCGCTTTCCACATCCTCGTCCAGATAAACGCTGAAGGGTTCATTCATCACGTCCTGTGCCTGAAACTGGTTCACTTCATCAAATTCGCTTATGTTTTTCACTATATCTGTTCTTGAAACTAGACCTATGAGCTTTCCCTTTTCAAGCACAGGCAGTGCCCCAAGGGATGTGTCCTTCAAAAGCACTATGGCTTCTCTTATGGTGTTGCTCTTGCTTAAGACAGGAGGGTTCATTGCGAAATTTCTCACCTTGGAATTCATGTGCAGGCTCTTCCTTCTCAGAAGTTCCCTGTAACTTATCATTCCTTCGTATTTTCCCTTTGAAAGTATGGGAAGCTGGGCTATGGAATTTTCCCTCATCCTCTTCATTGCGAGGGATACGTTTTCCTCATCGTCTATGGCAAGCGGGTTTGCCGTCATTATATCTTCAACTGTCTTCATATATTTCACCTGCAGTATTTTACACCGGTATTTCTCAATATCTCTGTGACATCCTTTCTTACATCCTTTCCCTTTATGCCATCAGATACAACCTGGCCTACCTTCATCATATCTGTCAGGCCAAGCCTTGTTATTTCTGATGTTCCTATTCTCCCTTCCGTATCCACGATTATGTTATTGTTTGCCAGTTTCCTGCTTATTTCCTTGAAACTCCCAAACTTTTCATTGTTTTCCTTTGAAAGGATCACCTGGTGGGATTCTGTATACCATGGAGAGTATTTTACACCTATGCCTGAGTCCTCAAGGGTTCTTGCCAGATTCTGGGAGTTTGATACAACCCATGAGGCATAGCTTTCACCGAACTGTATCAGATCCTGAGCTGCAATTCCAAGGGCCGCCACGTGGTTTGGATGGTAATTGTCGAAGGTTTTCCAGACCGTATTGGTTTCAATTTTATTGAAAAGTTCCTCATTGTTGGTAAGTATTATTCCACCCTGTGGACCAAAGAATGTTTTGTGGGTTGATCCATAAAGCACATCAGAGTATGTGAGGGCATCCGGTTGAAACTTTTTTCCAGCTATGAGTCCCATGGGGTGGGACCCATCATAAAGAATCTTTGAATTTACAGAATCCGCAATCTCCCTTATTCTCTTAAGATCATAATGCCTCACAAAGAAGGATTGACCAAGAACTATGGCTTCAGGCTTTACCTCCTTTGCCCTTTTTTCCAGTTCATCGTATTTGATTTCCTGAGTGATATCGTTATATGGAATTGGTTCATACTTCATTGAGAACATATCAGGCAGGTAAGATTGCATATATCCCGTATATCCTCCAAATTCCTCAGGAATGGCCATGAATGTTCCGCCCTTATTAACCGAGGAAAGAATGCATATTTCTGCCGCTATATGGCCCCCTGTTGGTCTGATTTCTGCAAACTTTGATTTGAACAGTGTTTTTATGGAACTTTCTGCCTCATGGTAGATCTCCTCAATTTTTTCCGTGCCCCCATAGGCGTTCCTTCCATCCGGCATAATATGGGAATATCTTGCTGCCAGATCAGATCCCAGTGCCATTCTGACGTGGGAACAGATAAAGTTCTCCGAAGCCTGTAAATTTAAAACATTTCTTCTAAACCTTTCATATCTGTCAACAATATCAACCATAGGTGCCATTTCTGATCCTCTTCATGTAATCACATTCACGGTATTATAATAATTTGCCGGTTCATAAAACTTTATGCCATTTAATAATTCAAGAATGTTAAAATGTAATTTTCAGTTTGATTGCTTTAAATGAAAGGTACCGAAATATTTCCAGAAATTTTTTAAAAATTTAGATTTCCACACATGTGTATTTTTTAAAAAATCAGTAATCCATGGTTGCATTGTAGGTTTCCACACCGAAGCCATACCAGAACAGGGCTGCTGCAAAACCCATGCCCCATAAAAATGCATTGGTTATTAGAAAATCCTCAAGATTCATGGAACTTGTGAGATATGTAAAGATTGGATAGGCAATCATGGGCCAGAGCCTCACAAAACCAATGGACGTTGATCTGTATTTTGTGCTGAAAAGTTCAGGTTCAAGTACGGACCTTGATGCCCATGCAAATTCGCTCATAAACATATTTGCGAAGAGAAGGGGTAGAAATATTATCATATTGGAAAGGTATGGAAGCAGCAGGATAATGAGAAGCATGGTTATGAATCCAAACATGAATGAGTAAAGAGTGTAATTCTTCCTCCTTCCTGAAACAAGAGGTGCTGCAAAAAATCCTGCCACTGATGCCCCAAGAAGGGCAACGAATATTATTTCGTTATCCTGGGATGAACTGGGAAATTCAATTGGAGCGATTACATAGGCCATCAGGCCGAATGTGAGATACTGGGAAATTCCTATGATTCCAAGGAAAATATAGGATGAGAGGAAGGATGGGCTGATTTTTCTCCCCTCTTCATAAGATTCGTTTACATCTCCTTCATTTTCTTCCTCTTGATTGGATTTTTTATCTTGCCAAAAAGTGGATACTCCACTCTCTTCATATACCTCTATCTTCTCTCCATCATAATTGGTTCCGGCATGTTTTTTCCATATGGTTGATTCATTGAGCCACTGCCTGAGTATGAATATGCTCAGAATTATGGTAAGGGAGGATGCCAGAAGAATAATTCTGTCGTAAAAGTCATTGATAACAACAAAGAACAGTGCCGCCGTCAGTGCACTGCCAATGTTGTTGAAATTTGTGATTATTGTGAGCCACCTTGGCCTTTCCTTAATTTTCGTCTCCTCTGCGACAAGAGAAAGGGATGACGGCTCTTCACCTCCAACCCCAAACTCTGCAAGGATTAGCCCTGCAGCCAGAGGTATGAGAGTGTAACTTAAACTTATTATAACTATTCCAATGGAATATAGGAGCATGGTAAGGGTAAAAACAGATCTTCTGCCTATCCTATCTGCAAGAAATCCCATAATCACATTGCCCGCCGGAACAGTTATGGGCCCAATTAAAAGGAAAAATACCTTCTGATTATGGGTCAATCCGCTTATAATGGATCCTGATGCAACCAGGGGACCCAGTGTGGCGATAACACCCCAGAAGGCGAAGGAAAGTGAGGTGGAAGTGAATAAACTCTTCCTGTCAATACTCAACAAAACCACCTACTTTAAATTTATACAAAATAGCAGGCAAATCCTTCCGTATATAAATGAACCAATCTATCATTTCATCCCTCCGCCGGCATTACCCGGATCAGGTTCATAGGGTCGACCCAACGGGTCCTCTCAGCCTTTCAGCTCCCCTGAACTGAAAAGGTATTCATTCTTAAAAGATAACCCTTTCTGAATCTATAATCTCTTACATACACGTTCTGCTATTATATATTAAATGGAATAATACTTAAGGTGGATTGAAGCAATATATTTTAATCCCGGATAGCATGGGAAATCAATGCAAATAAGGATGAGAATCATTGCGGCATCCTACCGTCTTGACGATATAAGAATTGAACTCTTCGGAAGACTGGAAGACGGCAGGTCAGCAACTGTTCTCTGTGGTGGATTTGACCCTTACTTTGATGTTATTGAACCCAGTGAAACTGAGATAAGGGGAATAAGGGCCAATCCTGAATTTAAGAGAATGGAGGACAAAAAATTATGGTATGATGGCTCCATAAGAGATGTTAAAAGGATATACATAAGCCATCCTTACAAGGTGCCTGAAGTAAGGAAACTGTTTGTTTCAAGGATAGCGGCTGCAGATATCCCCTTCCACCATAGATTCATTTATGACCATGATCTGGGATCCTGTGTTGTTGTGGATGGCAGGGAGGTGAATATGCAACAATATTCCACCGATATTGTTATGGAAACAGAATGGGATGGAATTAAAAATACCGATGATTTCAATCCACCAATCAGAATTTTAAGTTTTGATATTGAAAATGCCTTTCCCCCGGAAGATGGTGAAGAATATGGAAGAATTCTCATAATAGGTTATTCCATTGATGACGGAGCTGGAAAGATTGAGAAGGGCTGCCTTACAGGAACTGAAGAGGAGGTTTTAACAAATTTCAACAGGCTTGTATATGAAAAGGATCCAGATATTCTAATAGGGTACAATATTGACGGCTATGATCTTCCAGTTATAGAATATAGAATGAAGAAGTACAATCTGAGCCTTGACATTGGAAGGGATAAAAGCAAGGGAAGAAGGATCAATAACCAGTTCTGGAGGGCAAAGGGAAGAATAATCAGCGATGTATGGTGGAATGTAAAAAAGTATTTGCATCCAAAGCATGAGACTTTGAACTATGTTGCCCAGGAACTTCTCAATGAGGGAAAGGATGATGTGGACAGGCTCAGAATTGTTGAGGAATATCAAAACAGGCCTGAGGATGTCATTAACTATTGCATTAAGGATGCCGATCTGACCAGGCAGATTATGGAAAGGATGAGAGTTGTTGAAAGGAACATGTTTATGTCCACAGTGACAAAACTTCCTCTGGAGGATACCACAAACGGAGGAACAAGCAATTATGTGGATTCCCTTCTCATAAGACTTGCAGATAGGAGAGGCATAGCGGTCCCCATGACTGCATCTTCAAATTTAAAGGACAGGGCAATAGAAGGAGGTCATGTTGAATCAATTGGAGCAGGTCTTTACGATATGGTTGTTGTTCTTGACTTTAAAAGCATGTATCCCTCAATGATTATGAAATACAACATTTGCTTTTCAACTCTGAGCAATGATGGGACCATAATATCGCCCACAGGTGCAAAATTTCTTGATCCTTCCGTGAGGAAGGGAATAATACCTGAATTGTTAAGGAGTCTGATGGAAAGAAGGGATGAGGTAAAGAGGATGATGAAAAATGCCTCCGGTGACCAGAGGGTCTATCTGGATGGGGTTCAGAATGCCCTCAAAATATTGATGAATACATTCTACGGTGTGCTTGCCTCAGCCTTCTATCGGTTCACAAATCCTGAACTTGGTGCTTCCGTAACTGCCTTCGCAAGAGAGACCATACTCAATCTCATAGGGGATCTGAAGAAAGATGGCTTCAGAGTCATATATGGAGATACAGATAGTGTTTTCATTGAATCAAAAAAGGAGAATGTGGCTGATGCTGTTGCCCTTGGAAAACAGCTATCGTCAGATATATCAAAAAAACTGAATGTCATTATTGAATTTGAAAAGATTATGGACCCCTTCTTTTCCCATGGTGCCAAGAAAAGATATGTTGGAACAATTGTTTATCCCGAACAGGATAGGGGACAGATGCTGGTCAGAGGATATGAGGTCAGGAGGACTGATTCCTTTGATCTCCAGAGTGAGGCCTTGCAGACCGTGTTTGATTACCTTATGAAAAGGGATATAGAAGGGGCAAGAACATATGCAGAGGATATTGTGAGAAGGCTGCTTGAAGGTGACAGATCTCTGGGAATTGAAAAACTGGTCATATCAAGATCAGTAAAGGATGAAAACTCCTATGCCAATGCAGATTCCATGGCAAACGTAAGGGCGGCAAGAAAACTTCAGGAAAGGGGTGAAAGATTTATTCCAGGCATGAAGGTTTCCTGGATTGTAACTGACAGTAATGTTACGCCCCAGGAGGTGGAGCCCTATGTTGACGGTGAAGATTTTAAGGATGAGCCGGACTGGCAGTACTATGCCAGAAGGGTGGAGGAAACTGTAAACAGGGTTCTGGAAAGCCTTGGAAAACCTCTAAATCTGACTTCAGGCAAAAAGGGCGAAAAGAAAAAAATGCCTCAAAGGAATAATGGAAGCACTCTGGATAACTTTTTCTGAGGTGGGAATGTGTATGATTTCATAATAAGTGGTGCAGGCCCTTCTGGTTCCTATGCTGCATATATACTTAGCAGAAGGGGGTTTAAAGTGTTGCAACTTGAAGAGCACAGTTCAGTGGGAAAACCTGTGGAGTGCACAGGACTTGTTTCAAAGAGAGTAATTGAGATGACTGGGACAGGTTCCGTTGTGAATAAGGTGCACGGAGCACACATATATTTTCCCGATGACAGCAGCATACACATAGGCAAGGATGAGGAGACCTATGTCCTTGAAAGGGACAGATTTGATCAGGATGTTTCCGCCATGGCCACAGGTGCAGGAACATTCCTGAAACTTAACTCAAAAGTAAATGATATTAAAGTTTCAGGAGAAAAGGTTACTGTCACTTACAGGGAAAATGGAAATATGAGGGAGGATCAGGCCTATGCCATAATAGGTGCAGACGGGGCAAACAGCCTTACCAGGAAGATTCTTTTCCCGGACCAAAGGATTGAAAGAATGGTCTCTGCATACCAGATTGATGGTGCCACAAATATGCAGGACCAGGATTCAGTTAACGTTTACTTAGGTTCAAAATATTCAAGAGGATTTTTTGGATGGGCAGCCCCTGCCGGGGACCTGTCAAGGATAGGTACTGCAGGCTTTGGTATGTCAAGAGAAAAGTTCAAAAATATTTATGATAAATTCTCAAACCCATCCAAGATCACCATAACAGGTGGCCCCATCCCCATAAGTTCACTGCGTAAAACATCAGGAAACAGGTCCATACTTGTAGGAGATGCAGGTGGAATTGTGAAGCCATTGAGCGGGGGCGGAATATATACAGGAATGGTTTCAGGTGAAAAAGGTGCTGAAACTCTAGTTAAGGCCTATGAAAATGAGGATTTCTCCGAAAAATTCCTGGAAAACTACCATAGATCATGGCGCAGTTCCATAGGAAAGGAACTTTCAAGGGATCTGATGGTACAGAAATTTTTTGCAAGAATAGGGGATGAATCGCTCACAGCCATGGGCAAAAAATTGCAGAAGGAGAACATAAGAAGAATAATCAATGAACTTGGGGATATAGACTATCCGTCAAAGGTTGTAATGCAGGTTCTGATCAGGAGTCCGTCCATTATGAGGCACGTAATTTTTCCCAGGAGGAACAGGATTGGAAAATGAAATAAAATATTCCATGCTCATCATAGTCTCAACACTTTCATGGGGAGTTACCTTTCCACTGATCAAGATATCTCTGGAATATATGTCACCAGTTATTTTCCTCTCCGTGCGTTTCGGGATATCATCTCTCCTCATGCTTCCCTTCATTAAGAGGCCCTGGAACCTTTCTGGCATTCGTGAGGGATTCATTGCAGGATTTTTCCTTTTCACAGGTTATTACTTCCAGACTGTGGGCCTTTACTATACAACCCCTGCAATTTCCGGCCTGATCACGGGCCTTTACGTTGTTTTAGTTCCAGTCATATCCTTTGCCTTTCTAAGATTGAAGGTCTCTTCCATGGACTGGATCTCTGTGATGATTGCACTTACAGGCCTTATCATTATTTCAGGTGGTCAGCTTTCAAACTCCTCTGTTCAGTTTGGTGATATCCTCACACTTATATGTGCTGTGGGCTATGCGCTCCAGATGATATATGTGGCAAGGCACAGCCATATAGATACTGTAAAATTCACCTTTTTCCAGATGCTTGCCGTATTTGCCTTTTCAACCCTTCTAATACCTTCGTTCAAAATATATTCAGATCTGACCCTGCCCATTGTGATATTCAGCGTTCTTTTCACAGCGGCCTTTGCGGGCGTTCTGGCCTATTTCCTGGTGAATAAGGCACTTGTTTATGTAAGGCCTGAAAAGGCTGGAATAATAATGGTCTCAGAGCCAGTGTTTGCAGCCATATTTTCTGTAATTATAACAGGCATCCCCTTAAGCATATACACCATTATTGGGGGCTCCCTTATGGTCGCCGCAATGTTCCTGACAGTTTACGATCAGCATAGAATCAGAAAAACGAATAATGCTATGATACCTTAATATGATGGTTTATGGTAACAGCCATACCTTTCTTATACTGCAACATTTCAATTCCTGAAGCAAGTGCCTTCCCAACTGCAACAACTCTGTTTTCTGGATCAATAACAATCACATCATTGTATGGTATTATATGGGGATCGGCATCAAGGATGAACTGGAAGAATACCGATTTCCCCTGGGAATTAAAGGCAGCGCTTTCTTCCGTGACCCTGACCCTGTTCTTCATTCCAGGAAATGCATCATTTAGAATTATGGCACCATCAATGGTCAGTGCAAGATAGCCATCATGTGCCCTCATTGTTGCAATGATCCTATCTCCATTCCTTACAGTTCTTATCCTTCCTGTTTTTTTGGATACATCAATTCGGACATCATCAGGAAATAGAATCCTTCCGGAGCCTTCTCCGAACTGGAAATCTGATAGAAATCTCAGTTTTTCAAGATTAAAATCCCTTGTTTTTCCCTGTTCAAGATTATATGTGTTATCACCCTCATAACCCTCTGGAATTCTATCTGTTGCAATGGACTGCTGCACAGGATAGGATTCTTCCATTTCCACAGGGACCATGATTTGGCCAAAGGGAAAACAGAAGTTTTCACGGGAATGTTCATAGATCTGCCCTGTGAACTTTCCATCTATGCCTGCAGGAAGGCAATATTTTTTTGGCACTTTCCTGCAATTGTCCCGTCCCATTTTCTTCAGTCTTTCACCATAGGGTGTTGAGGAAGAAAGTTCGTCGAAATAGAAAAAGGGAGATTTTCTATAAAGTTCTGTGTATCTTTCAATCTTTTCCGAGTAAGTCAGTATTTTTTTGAAAGCAACCATAAGGGATGGATGACTTCTTGCCTTGCTTTCCACATATTGCCACAGTGTCTGTTCTCTGATTCTTTCCCTGATTTCGCCCAGTTCCATATAGATGGCGAAGAGATTGTGTTCAGCAAGGGCCTCCTTTCTTTCCTCCTTTCCAAGAGACTTAAGTTCTCTTGCATTGTATTTATCATAGAGTGGGGACCATATGGGAAGTTCCACAATCTCACTCAGATCTCTTGTACCTTCAGGGAAAAGCATCCTGTCATCTTTGGCATATTTTACATAGGATGCGGAGTCGAACATGTCCACACCAAGGAGAACCGCCATGGACATAAACATGGGATGGCCTCCCCCAAACAGGTGTATGGGCTTTGAAAAATCAGAATTCAATTTTGAATTTATTATTATATCCACAAGTTCCCCATATCTGTATTGCTCCAGGAGTGGAACAACGCCCCCTATGGGAAGATAGGATGCAGGAGAATCCGACATGATCCTTGCGCTCTTTCTTCTCAGATCCATGTAAATTGAACCCTGAATTGGGCCGGATATATTTGCATGCTCTGCAATGTCCTGGACCTCCATTAAGCGGTTTTTTGTTTCATTTACGGCATTTTCTGCCTCTTCATAGGTGTTATCCGGTGTGGAGAAAATGTCCAGAATTGTTGAAATATCACTCTTAATATCAATCTGAAACTGGACCGTGTCCCTGTTCTTAAATTCCACATCACCGTAAACGTAGCTCTGAAATGTGCCTGAATCTGTCATTATGGGACCGTCAAAACCCACAAGGGAATGAAGACCATCTTTCAAAGCCTTCTCCCTTAGATCCGGGCTTCTCCTTATAATGTAACTGTTTGTGATCAGGCATTGCATACCCATTCTCTTCATCTTTTCAATGGAAAGAGTGCGTATATTTGGATTGATCACAGGCATTATATTGGGCGTGTCCACATATCCATGGGGGGTTTGAAACCTTCCTATTCTTGCAAGCCCTTCCCTGTGCAAAAGTTCCATTGTTATCTTTTCGTCAGCCAGATCCTTCACCTAATCAGAATAATAGTATTCCCCTGAGTTGATCTGTTCTCTGTCCAGGCTACTCCCGGGCTTATTTATCCTCGGCCTTCCCGTGTTGTGATCCCTTCTGAATGTTACCTTTGCTTCCTTCAGGAAAAGATTCATGCCGTCCCTCATTGTCATTGGTCCATGGGCAGTTCCCTCTCTTCCTGGGTTACCAAGAAATACCATAAGGAAATCTGAAATTATATCGATGAAATATATATCGTGGTCCACAACCATTGCGGTTTTTTTCCTGTTCTCCATGGTTCTTCTAATAATTTTTCCCACTTCCATTCTTGTGGAGCTGTCCAGATTCGCTGAAGGCTCATCGAGAAGATAAAGATCTGCATCTGTTGCAAGGGTTATGGCAATGGATAGCCTCTGAAGTTCGCCTCCTGAAAGGCTCTGCACATCCTTTTCCATCAGGGGGTCGATATCAAGAGGCCTGAATATTTCATTCTTAACATATATATCGCTCATGTTTTCCTTGATTGACCTGAACAGGAGATCTTCGCAGGTGCCATCAAAATCTGTGGATATATATTGGGGCTTATAGGCAATTTTCAGTTTGGGTTCAACGCTTCCCTCATCCGGTTCCAGTACACCAGCCAATATTTTGGTAAATGATGATTTTCCCAATGCATTTCTTCCAAGAACTCCGGTCACAGAACCGATTTCAAGGTTTCCCTTTGGCGCACTCAAATTGAAATCGCCAAGCTTTTTCCTTATTCCAGACCATTCAACAAGATTGGGTGTTACCGTTCTTCTGCTTGCACCTTTTTGCTCGAACTTAATTTTCTCCTTCCCCTGACATTCTCCTCTTTCAGATAACCTTCAAGAAACTGATTTATGGCCTTATTTGGAGATTTTTGCTGTACGATAACACCATAAACTCCAGGGCTTCCATACACAAGATGTATCTGGTCAGATATCCAGTCCAGTATGGCAAGATCGTGCTCAACCACAAATATGGTCTTTCCCTTTGCAGCAAGATCCGTCAGAATTTTGGCAACCCTGAGCCTTTCCGATATATCAAGGTAGGAAGATACTTCATCCACAAGAAGTATATCTCCATCCTTAAGAAGGGCAACGCCCATTGCAAGTTTCTGAAGCTCACCGCCAGAGGCACTCTTTACATCCTTGTCTATGGAGTTTCCAAGCCCAAGCTGTTCGATTATCCTATCCAGATTGCCCTGGCTATCAGAGCGACTGAGAATTTCACCTATGGTTCCCTTTGCCACCTTTGGTATCTGGTCCACAAACTGACTCTTAAGAACAACTTTCTTTTCCCCGGAATAAACAGATTTGAAATAATCTCCCAAAATACTATTTGAATATTTTTCTATGACAGAGTCTCTGTCACCTGCATTTTTATAATCTCCAAAGTTTGGCACAGTTATGCCACTCAGTATATTCATTGTGGTTGTCTTTCCCATTCCGTTTGGTCCCAGAATGGCTGTTATCCCCTTTGACGGAACCGGTATGGAATATAACCTGAAACCATTTTCGCTATATTGGTGTACAATATCCTTATTCAGTTCATCGGGAACAGTCACAATTTTAATTGCCCCAAAGGGACATCGGTTAACGCATATACCACAACCTATGCAAAGATTTTCCGTAATTACGGGATAAATATCCTCGCCCTGGTTGAATTCAATGGTGGGTGTCCCTGATCTTACAGGAGGGCAGTATGCCTGACACTCATGGTTGCATTTTTTAGGATGGCATTTTTCCTTATCCAGAATGGCAATATGCATATTTCCACTCAGTTCAGCGACCAGTACTCATCAGGAATTTCTTCATAAACAGAAAAATCCTGATTACTCTCAGAATCCACATAATTTGACTGCATGCTTGCTAGAGATATGATCTTGGAGATGTTTAAAATCCAGTAATGTATTCGCCACTCTCTTCCATCAAAAAGAGTTGTTTCTTCCCTTTCTGTCCTCAAAACACCAATATCTTCCATAGTATAGAATGCATCCCTGTCCTCGGGTTCAAGCATATTGTCGATGACCCTGTCACTGTAACCGAAGAAATTTATTAAATGCTCTGCAGCAGCCATGGATTCCTCATATCCCATCCTCCTGTTTTGAAGGCTCAAACCTCTGCTGATTGCCTGGGAAAGTTCATCCATTTTGGTGTAATTCCTTATTTTGACCCGTTTATTATCATCACTATTAGTTGACATATTAACACTCTATGATCGGCAGATATAAGTTATTACAATTGACCTATTAACATTATTGATTTATATACCATTTTAATTGTGGACCATGATTGAACAACCAGATTTTTTCTATCCTCTTGGCATGGAATCCAGGGGAGAATTGAAAATTTTATTATATCAGGAAAACCATCAGGGTAAAAATAGAAGTGATCCAGAAATATCATTGAATAGAAATTTTTTAAAGGAAATCAGAGTTTTGAACCAGAAGGAATTGATTGAACTCATAAAAATGACAGGCCTTGAGAAATATGCCGATTATATGGGAAAAAATATAATGACTCAGATTTCAAACAACATAGAAAGGATTCCAAAAATAATGGCAATAGCCAATGCAACCCCTGATTCATTCTTTGAAGGTTCCAGGATTTCATCTTCAACAATTTCCAGAATTATTCAATGTAAACCGGATATAATAGACGTTGGTGGTGAGAGTACCAGGCCCCATTCGGTTGAAATTGACAGTAAAACAGAGATATCAAGGCTTGAAAATGTAATGGAAACTCTCAAAAACAGCTATGATGGGATCGTTTCGCTGGACACAAGGCACCCTGAAGTAGCGGATCACTTTAAAGATCATATAGATATAATAAATGATGTTTCGGGCCTTTATAATGTGGAAATGTTAAAAATTGCCCTTGAGGAAAAACTGGAAT
>JAGDXN010000013.1:6271-10574 GCA_023256455.1 Cuniculiplasma sp. | reverse complement strand
GGAATATGTGTTGATGCACATCAAGGGTGAGGTGAATAAGATGCTTCAAAATGCAAAATATGAGGATCTTCCCGGTGAAATGGCAAGATTCTTCTTTTCAAGGCTGAAAAAAATGATGGACATGGGAATCCCATGCAATAAGATAATCATAGATCCGGGACTGGGATTCTCAAAAAACCATGATCATGATTATTTTCTCGTGAGGAATACCAATGTATATGCCCTCGGGTTCCCCAGACTGGTTGGACATTCCAGAAAGAGATTCCTTGGAAATATAACAGGCGCAGAGGCAGAAAAAAGATTGCCGGAAACCCTGGCCACCAGCCTCTTCCTTGAACAAAAAGGGATTGAGATTTTAAGGGTTCACGATCCGGACGAAAATATCAGATTTCTGAAACAATTTCGTTTTCTTTCTCAAGCCTGAGGCATTCCTCACATATTCCTCTGACCAGTATAATTGAGGATAGAACCTTTCCCTTCACATTGGATTCTATCACATTGAGATCGCCGTGGATATCTGAATCCTCTATTTTACCACATGACTGGCAATAAAAGTTTATGTGGGGCTGGGTTCTTCCCTCATACATTGCCCTGCCATTTACCTCAAAGGAATTTATAAGGCCCCTTTCTGTAAAGACTTTCAATATATTGTATACTGTTGCAGCAGGTATATTTGGATTTTCTGTTTTTATGTAATTGTGAATATCTTCAGCAGAAAAATGATCTCCCTGCCTCCCCTCTATGTATTCCAGTATTTTTACTCTCTGGGGGGTTATCTTTAACCCGTGATTTTTGATTTGTTCTTCTATCATTCCCATTCTAATCAAATCATTTAATCCTTATTAAGTATTTTTAACTATCACCTTAAGGATAAGGTATGATCGAAAAACTCAAAGGATTCCGGGATTTTTACCCCGAGGACATGGAGATCAGAGAGGAGATCTTCAGCAAAATGAGGAAAAAAGCCAAGATTTTCGGGTTCAGGCCCATAGATTACCCAAGCCTTGAACTTCTTGAGATGTTTAGAATAAAATCGGGTGATGAAATACTTTCACAAACCTACAGCTTCAAGGACAGGGGCGACAGGGAAATAACCCTCATACCGGAAGCAACCCCCTCCACCGTTAGGATGCTTGTGGCAAGAAAGGACCTTCCAAGGCCGGTAAGATGGTACAATATTCCAAAACTATGGAGATATGAGGAGCCCCAATCGGGAAGAACGAGGGAACACATGCAAATGAATGCCGATATTTTCGGAGATGATTCCCCGGAGGCCGATGCAGATACTATTGGTCTGGCATGTTCAATTCTCGACTCCTTAGGCCTGAGAGGGAGTTACGAGGTCAGGGTTAATGAAAGGGGCATAATGGAGCACATTTTAAAATCCATTGGATCGAAGGATATCAAAAACGATCTTGCCACCATAGACAGATTCCATAAGATGAAGAGGGAAGATATAGTTGAAAGATTGGTATCCAGTGGAATCGAGGAGCAAAAGGCCATTTTGCTCTGCGAATTCATTGAAAAAAGCTATACCATTGAGGAGGCAGAGCAAATAATTGTTCAGAAATTTAATCCCGGAAATATATCAGATCTAATGGGAAGAATTAAGGAAACTTTCCGCATTCTTAAGGAAAATGGATTCGAGAATATTGTTTATAATCCATCAACGGTCCGTGGCCTTGCATATTATACAGGTATTGTCTTTGAAGGCTTTGACAGGGAAGGAAAGTTCAGGTCCATATTCGGTGGGGGCAGATATAACAATTTAAGTGCCCTATTCTCAGGCATGGAAATTCCTGCCGTAGGCTTTGGAATGGGTGATGCAGTCCTGGAGAATCTGATGCGGGAAAAGGGCCTCTGGAAAAATACGGAAAAGGAAAGAAGATATTATATCATAGGCCTGGATGAAAAAGGAAGGGAGGAATCTGTCAGGGTTGCATTCAGGCTGAGGCAAAGGGATGTACAATGCGTTGCCCATTCTGGTGGAAAGAATCTGTCCAATGCCCTGAAAAATGCCACCAGACTCAACTTTACCCATGCCATACTCATTGGAAAAAACGAGATGGATAATGGTATGTATACGGTAAGAGATCTTACTTCAGGAGATCAAAAAAGCATGCAAATTGATCAGATTGAGTAAAAAAGGATCTAAACTGTTCATTAAGGGTTGAAAAATTTATTAATCAATAACAATTAGGTAATGTGGTGAGAATATGTCGATTGCATTTGTACTGGTGAGCACTGTTCCGGGAAAGGAGCAGGAAGTTTACAATAAGATATCAAAAATAAATTATGTGGTTGAGATACATCCCCTCTTTGGAGAGTATGATCTCATAGTGAAGATAGATGCCCAGGACTTCAGTGAGCTTGGGAAGGTTGTCATAGAACAGATAAGAAAGATCGATGGAGTTATAGATACGAAAACACTTGCGGGTATTAAGTTGTGATTTAAATGAGTTCAGCCTTACCTTGGTATCCTACATGGAATCTTGATATATTTTTCCTTACAATTATAGGAATAATAGGACTTGCACTGCTAATATTTGGAATACTTACAGCCTATTTCGGCAAATCCAAAACCAGGGCTGTTGGAGGTGGAATGATCGTCGGTGCCATTATTATTGGCTTTATCACCTACTATCTGTCTGACTTTGTGTTTAAAGTCAGCCTTGTGGATGATGTCATTCTGGGTGCGCTTTTCTACCTCATAGCTGCCATCATAGGTCTGGTAATAGGATTGCTTATATTCCTGGGAGCAATCATGAAAACCTGAGGTTTCATGGTTTCACAGCTGCTTGATGAAGTTACAGGAAATATAAGACAAAATCTGAAGGGTAAGGGAATACTTGCGTGCTCTGGCGGTACGGACAGTTCGGTTCTTGCCGTAGCCGCCGCCATGGCTGCCCCCCAAAATGTTAAAACAATTTTTATTGACACTGGTTTGTTAAGAATTGGAGAAAGAGAGAGGGTTGAAAAACTCTTCCGGGATTTTAATATTCAGGGCGAGGTTATCGATGCGTCTGAAACATTTATAAAAAATCTAAGTGGCATAACCGATCCGGAAAAGAAAAGAAAGATCATTGGAGAAACATTCATAAGGGTTTTTGAGGAAGCAGCCTCCAGAAGTGATGTACAGTATCTTCTTCAGGGAACCATAGCCCCTGACTGGATCGAGAGCGGTGGAAAGAACAGGGATGCCATAAAGAGCCACCACAATGTGGGCGGTCTGCCTGAGAAGATGAATCTTAAACTCATAGAACCACTGAGAGATCTTTATAAGGATGAGGTCAGACAGCTAAGCAAGGAACTTGGCCTGAATGAATATCTTCAACCCTTCCCGGGCCCGGGGCTTGCAGTCCGTAGTTTGGGGGAAGTAACAAAGGAGAGGCTTGACAGGCTGAGAAGAGCCACCCGGATTGTGGAGGAAACAATTGAGGAGAAATATAATCCTGAGGATAGACCATGGCAATATTTTGCCATATACGTGCCCGTCAAAACAACAGGTGTGCATGGGGATAAAAGAAGCTATGGCGATACCATTGCCATAAGGGCAGTAAACTCGCTGGATGCAATGACTGCAACCTTCTCCAGGATCGACTGGGATATTCTTGAAGACATTTCTGTCAGAATAAGCAACGAGATTGAAGGTGTCAACAGGATTGTTTATGACATTACACATAAACCACCTGGAACGATCGAATGGGAGTAAGGAGTGAAATTAATATATATTTAAAAAGAATGAGCATAGACCTTAAGAGAAAAAGAGAGATGAATTAAAATGGAAAATGAACTGCTTATCGCTGAGGAAGAATACCAGAAATCCGGTGTGCATATAGGCACACAGGTTAAGACACATGATATGGTCAAGTACATATTCAAGATCAGAAATGATGGTCTTTACCTTCTGGATATTAACGCAACAGATTCAATGCTGAGAACCGCTGGAAAAATGCTTGCAAGGATACCTCCTGAACAGGTACTTGTTGTGGCACAGAGGCAGTATGCCTTCAGGCCAGTGACAAAGTTCTCAGAGGTAATTGGATCAAAGGCCATTGTGGGAAGATTCATACCTGGAACACTTACAAACCATCAGCTTCCCACATACACAGAGACAAAGGCCATTGTGGTAACCGATCCCCTTGCGGATACACAGGTTATGAAAGAGGCAAAGAATGTTGGTGTTCCCATTATAGCACTGTGCGATGCCAATAATAAAACTGACTTTGTTGATCTCATAATACCAAGCAACAATAAGGGAAGAAGGTCTCTTGCCCTTGTTTACTGGATACTTGCAAGGGAA
>JAGDXN010000013.1:4225-6261 GCA_023256455.1 Cuniculiplasma sp. | reverse complement strand
TAATCTGAGATATTGAATTCCCCAACACTTTTGATTCTTTTAATTTCAATATATTTTGGCTCATCCTCAAGGATGCTTGCCAGTACCATCCTTTTTTTAACTGCTCCTGCCACTCTCACAGCTCTGCTTATTTCATACCATTCCATATTCTGGCCTGTAACGTGAAGCAGGAATTCCGAATGGTTCTCCAGACTCTCTTCATAGGCCCTGAAGGTACATCCATATTTGAAACCGGTCTTCACAATCATTCCCCTCTTTACAAGATCTTCATAAATGAGTGCTGCTTCCGTTCTGTTGCCTTCGCCAGTTATTATATGGGTTTCCTGTTCAGATAAAAAGGAGAGGGAACCTATTCTGTCACCCATCCATTCGGGTACATCCTCCTGTCTTGCTATGGCCCTGTTGCCGATTCTCACTGGATCAATGCCATGTAGAATCTCAATCCTGTTCTTCCCGCTAATATTAACAAAATTTAACTTATAATATGTAACATCTCCATCATCATCAACTGAGGCGACGTTTCCACCGGAAATATCCATGAGCCATTGAAAGGATATTTTTTCATTTTCCCTTACGGGCACAACCTTTCGTCTTTGAGACTGTTTCTCGCTTTTCCTGACGACATAGAAAAAATCCTTTTCTATGTTTATTCTTGTTCCCTCCTCCTTCAGTTCAAGGTATGCTTTCAGCCTGTGCATATCATTCTCTTGGAGGATTGAACCCATGAGGGATATTTGAGATTTAAAAACACCATTGAGCGGTTCAATTCTATTTCTTAAATAGAGATATATGGCTTCATAGGGTTTTAGAAATATTGTCTTTCCCTCTACATTTCCAACAGAATATTTATTGTGGATATATATGGCGCTTCTATCCCCGGATATTTGAAATACCATATTGCCACATATGGCCAGATGCTTTCCATTAGAATTTTCCATTTTTCCTTTCCAGAAGTGTCTGTGCTATATCTTCCAGCATTTTCCTGACCGTTTCAGGCATTTTCGCAGAGACCATATACACGGGTATTTTATATGAGTTGGAAAGAGGTTCAAGTTCTTCCTGCCATGTTACGGCCTCATATTTTCTGTCTATCTTGGTTGCTGCCAGAATAAGATAGGGTTTTCTCTCAAGTATGGAAACGAATCTTACAAACTTCCTGATCTCGCTTTCGTTAAGAGTTTTTGTAACATCTGTTACCATAATTATGGCGCTGGAACCTGACATTATCTTTTCGTTTTCCATAAAACCGTCTATTTCCTGGAAAATGAATTCGTTCTCCACAGTCTTTCCCTTATAGTTCACAGATATCTTCTTTCGTAAAAGCCCTCTGTTTTCTAAACTACCACTGTCGCTGTCATATACTATTCTTGAAATCAAGGAACTTTTGCCGGATCCAGAGGTACCAACTACGCTTACCTTCCATATAAACCGGCTTGAAATCATGCGTCAAGATTTTTTACTTGATTATAATAGTTTTCCTTCTGGCAAAAAATAGCAATTTTAATCATATAATGGATTCTGGATAAACTGAACCTATCCAGGTTCCATATTTAATTATGGATATGTTTATTTTTTAACTTGGATTTCCCTTATATGAAATTCACATTTTCAAATAATCTTATGGGCATGAAGCCCTCTGAGATTAGGGAGCTGAATAAGATGGCCTCAACCCCTGGACTCATATCCCTTGGGGGAGGGATGCCAAGCCCTGAGACTTTCCCTAAAAAGGATCTGGAAGAGATCATGGATTATGTAATGGACAATTATGCCGATCTTGCCCTGCAGTATGGAAATACTCTGGGCAACGAGGATTCCAGAAAAATCATTGCAGAAATGCTTTTCAAGACAGAAGGTTTTCAGACCACGTCGAAGAACATTATTGTGAATTCCGGTTCCCAGCAAGGGCTTTATGAACTTGCGGTTGTTCTTGCCAATCCTGGCGACACCATAATTACGGAGGAACCAACCTATGTTGGTGCAGTGTCTGCCTTTTCAGCCAATATGCTCAGGATGGAGGGTGTTGATATAGACAGACA
>JAGDXN010000013.1:0-4215 GCA_023256455.1 Cuniculiplasma sp. | reverse complement strand
CATGGAATGATCGTGGAAAAGCTGGAGGAAAAGATCAGGTATCTCATTTCAGAGGGTAGAAAACCAAGATTTATCTATGTGATTCCAACATTCCAGAATCCAACCGGATATTCAATGGATGAAGACAGAAGAAAAAACCTGATTGAAATTTCAGAAAAGTATGAAATACCCCTTGTTGAGGATAACCCCTATGGACAGCTAAGATATTATGGAAACCCAATAAAATCCATAAGAGCAATGAAGGGTGGGGAGAATACCATATACCTTGGAACGTTTTCCAAGGTAATGACTCCAGGTCTGAGACTTGGATATACAGTGGCACCTGACGAGGTGATGGAAAAATTCAACCTGATAAAGCAGGCACTGGATCTTGCCACAAACTCCTTTTCCCAGTATGTTGCCCTTGAATATGTAAAAAGAGGGATTATTTACAGGCAAATAGAGGAAAATAAAAGAATATACAGGGTAAAAAGAGACAGGATGATCCAGGCATTGAACGATTATATGAATGGCATGGCGGAATGGTCAGAGCCCGAAGGCGGCATGTTTGTATGGGCCACAATGAAAGAGGATATTGATACCAGGGCGATGATACCCCAGGCAATTAAGAATGGTGTTGCCTATGTAAGTGGGCAGGCATTCACCACAAGAAATGGCCAGAAGAAAAGTATGAGGCTGAATTTTACCTTTGGGACACCGGATCAGCTTGAAGAAGGAATTAAGAGAATTAAGAAAACGGTGAATGAACACCTTGGAAGATAGAAACATAACCATAGTGGCCGGTTCCTTCGGCCATTTCCATAAAGGGCACAGAAAACTTCTGCAGGCTGCCGCAGATACCGGGAATTACCTTATCATAGGCCTTACATCGGACGACTATGGCAAAAGAACAAAAAATTATAACTTTCCAGATTTTGAAAGAAGAAAAAAGCCTATTGTGGATTTTTTGGACAGGATAAATTGCAGATATGAAATTAAGGAATTGAGAGATAATACAGGCGATTCCACAACCAATCCACAATACAGAGCGATAGTTGTTTCCAGAGAGACGGAAAAAAACGGAAAGATCATAAATGAAAAGAGGAGAAAAAATGGCCTCGATGACATGGAGATCATAACCGTTGACCTTGAGATTGCACAGGATTATTTTCCCATAAGCTCAAGGAGAATTGAAAGTGGGGAGATTGATGAGGAGGGTGTAAGAAAAAAACCCATAAGAATTGGGCTCTGCACCAATTTAGAACCCATAGATCTTAACTTAAGTAACATTTTCCAATCTTTTTTCCATACAGATATGATTCAGGTTGAGTTTGTTAAAAATATTGATGATTCTTCCGGGGTGGAAGATTGCCTTATGGACATGGACTATTCCTTCAAATTTGAGTTCGGAGTCTTTTACCACAGGCTTACAGGAACAAATATGTCCCTATTGAGATGCCTTTCCCTTGACAGGTACGGGACATTTACAATTGGCGAAAGTTCTTCCATAATGATTCCTGAAACGGTTCATGATGGCCTCATCAGGAATTTTAAGGTGAACCAGGAGATGGATTCTTTCATTGGAAATGAAAAGATCAGGGATATGGTAATCCAGTCACTGGATTCTGCAATGTTTCCCAGGAAGATACCATGGAAATATAAGAATATGGATTACTTCAAAGATCAGCCATGAAAAACTACTTCTGCCTGAACATTTCGATTATTGAGGCCAGTAGCCACAATACAAGAAAGGATACACACAGGAAATAGGCAGTTGTGTACATGAAAGCAAAGGATAAATTCAATATTCCCGATCCGTTTGGAATAAAAAATCTTCCTGGCATACCCTGGAATGGAGTGGCACCACCTTGATTAAAAGGCATTATTAACACCATTTTTCCAAATATGGGATATGTGTGCATATGAAAATCCGATGAAAATATTTTAAACCCATGGATTAGAGGATGGAATATGTGCCCTGAAGAGAGGGATCTGAATTTATAAAACATTGCATGAGAGCATGTTAATGAGAAATAAAAATTTTATCTGGATAATTTTTTCGGTAAATTTTTTATAACTATTAAGGGAGAATATAAAATTATTAAGGGATATGTTCAGTATGTATATGATCAGAAACAATAGACATATAAACCTGTTTGAAATGTTAAAACGATAATCATGGTAACAAAAGAGGAGATTCTGGAAGAGCTCAAGATTGTCGAGGATCCTGAAATAGGCATGGATGTTGTGAACCTCGGACTTATTTACGATGTCCAGATAGACGGGGATAAGGTTTACATTAAGATGACCATGACAGCCCCAACCTGCCCGGTAACACCATGGATACTTTCAGAGGTGCAGAAAATAGTCGAAAATATGCCGGGAGTGGAAATGGCAGATGTGGAACTTGTGTGGGAGCCGCCATGGAAACCCGACATGATGTCCGAAGAGGCAAGGGAAGCATTGAACATGTGATTGTGTCAAAATCAAAATTTTTTATATCCTAATTTATTCCTCATATCCCATGGGAATTACATATCAGATTCACAGGGCCATGAGTTCTTAAAACTGTAGCCTTTATATATAGTTTAAATATAGCCATATTGGTTTTTATGAGTGAGAGAGAAAAAATCAACATAGAAAACATAGTCGCATCAACATCACTGGCTGAGCACCTCGATCTGAGCAAGATCGCCCTTGCCCTGGAAGGATCTGAATATGAGCCTGAGCAGTTTCCAGGATTGATTTACAGGTTGCACGAGCCCAAGACAGCCGTACTGATTTTCAGAAGCGGCAAGGTTAACTGTACAGGTGCCAAAAACCTCGCAAATGTAAGGCTTACCATTCAGACAATCATAGGAAAACTTAAGAAGGCAGGGATTGAAGTCTATGACAATCCAGACATTGTTGTGCAGAACATAGTTGCTGTGTATGATCTTGAATCTGATCTCAACCTCACCCAGATTGCAATGTCTCTTGGCCTTGAAAATGTTGAATATGAGCCGGAACAGTTCCCGGGACTTGTATACAGAGTGGAAGAGCCAAAGGTGGTCCTTCTTCTTTTCGGTTCGGGAAAGGTTGTGTGCACAGGAGCCAAGGAAGAGAGCGAAATAGAACAGGCTGTAATAAAGGTAAAAAAGGAACTGCAAAAAGTCGGCCTTATTTAAAGGCTGTCTTTGCAAGATTCCACTGTTCGTATCGACTGTAATTTATAAAAAATAATTATTCTATAAGATTTTCTTTTATGATCTCAGATATATCTTTTATCTTGATTTTATCCTCAAGATTCATCGTTCTTGCAGCATCGGAAAACATGGCCATGCAGAATGGGCATGCAACTCCCAGTTCTCCTGCCTTTGTTTCAATGGCCTGATTCATCCTGATGTGGCTTATTGATTCGGTTTTTTCAACATTATACCAGTAATTTCCACCTCCGCCGCCACAACAAAAACTCTTTTCCCTTGAATTTTCCATCTCTTTAAGCTCTGATGCAGAAGAAATCACAAACCTTGGTTCATCATATATTTCGTTTCCTCTTCCGAGATAACATGGATCGTGGTATGTCACCATGGCACCGCTGTTTTTCACTTTTAATTTTCCCTCCTTTATCAGCCCTGATAAAAACTCGGAATGATGTATCACATTAACGTTAAGGCCGAGATCAGGATATTCATTTTTAAATGTGTTGAAACAGTGTGGACATGAAGTGATTATAGTTTTAACATTATATTTATTGAACGTTTCTATGTTGGATGCGGCAAGTGTCTGGAATAGGCCCTCTTCACCTATACGTCTTGCCGTCTCACCACTGCATTTTTCCTCAGATCCGAGTATTCCGAAGTTCACATTTGCTTTTTTCAGGAGGTAAATCACAGTTTCCGCTATCTGCCTGTCTCTGGGATCATATGCTCCCATGCAACCTACCCAGTAAAGCACTTCCTTTGTTTCGTCATACTTGGGTGCAATCTTAAGCAGATCATCCCTGTCAGCTGGTGGATTCCCAAATGGATTTCCTGTGTTGTAAAGATTGGTCAGATATGAGGAAGCTTCCTTTGAAACTTTTTGCTCCATAACAAGGTTCCTTCTCGATTCGATGACGAAGGAATATGGCCTTATAAGGACAGGGCATTCTTCCACACACGCCTGACAGGTGGTACAGGACCACAAAAATTCCTCTGAAAATAAATCAGGGACTAGTGTTTTTTCCTTCCCTACATTGGCCTTCAATGTTTGCAT
>JAGDXN010000032.1:1383-2895 GCA_023256455.1 Cuniculiplasma sp. | reverse complement strand
TTATAGGCAGAATCTAACATTCTGTTAGTTTTTTTACTACATCCTATCTATTTACTTATTATTCAAATCTATCTGTCCTATATATAATACTTGTGTAATCCAACTAGTTGTGATATGTTTATATAACATACATAATTAAAAAAACTATGGAACCGAAAACCTTTACGATTACGAATAAATATCCAGTAGGTAAGCGGGATTATTTTATTTCTTTCATTGCAATTCTAATAACATCTATTATCTTGTTCGCCTCGTTGGGAGTTTACATAATTGCATTTAAACCCGATGCAAGTCAAATTAATCTGGCGGGGTTATTAGCCATTGTTGTATTTGTAGTTGTACTTGCATTGGTGTTTGTTATTTCTACACGTTTTGGGTTTGGAAAGAGAAAAATGCTCATAGAGTCAATATATTCTACTTCAGGAGATGGTGAATACAACAAGAGACTTAAGGAAGCTGCGCAGGAATACATATCCGGGAAGATAGACAGGGACGGGTTTTTCAAAATGGTAGGTAAAGAAACTGATATGGAGGAGAATATTTTGAAATCCCTGGACAATATCAAATCAACTAAGTGAATTGTGGTGTGGTTCTTATTACACTCTCAAGATTTGGACAAACCACAATCCCTGATTAGTTTCTCATCAGGGCGTGAAAATAAAGGGTCGGAGGGTTAAAGAATAAATTGTAAAATGAGTATCCCCATACAAGATGTAGAAGAGTAAAAGCATTTTATTGAAGTATCATATGAATATCCTGAATCCACGAGGAGATAAGAATACTCCATAAATCTCATCGAAAGAATGAACTGGGAAATACAAAGAAGGATCAAGATCATTGATTCCTTACCATATAAGATAGTGTTATGAAAATCATTGATGTGAGGGCATCGGAAATAAATGATAAATGGTCAATAACATCATTAACGGCATATTATAAGTTCATTTATGAAATTACAGAAATGTTCCATGATGGGTATCCTTCATGATTTCATAAAATATGTGAATTCATTTAGCTTTTTGTGGAGTAAGATATGTAGAAGATATAAGTTTCTTGAATAAGTAAGGAAAGTACTAAAAAGTATGAAAAAGTCCTATGTGAAATTTTATTTGTTAAATCATAATAGTTATCTCCATACAAATAGAATTTATATAGATAAATGACATTAGTATTATGATAATAGAATGTGTGTGGCTTATATAAAAGCAGTGTGAGGTGATGTTATGAATATTAATCTCTGGGACCCAACAAATTTAGATCTAATTTCAGCCTTCGTGATCTCCTATCTTCTGGGAATTGTTCACGGTATAACTCCAGATGAGCATACCTGGCCAATTACCTTTTCCTATTCTGTTGGAAGTTACAGTACAAAAGGAGGATTCAAGGCAGGAGCCATATTCTCATCAGGTTTTACCCTTCAGAGGGCCATTCTTTCAGAAATAGCTTACTTTGCTCTGGCTGGGGTTTTCATGACTGCATGGGCCTTTGGCACAACCTATGTTATGGTTGGTA
>JAGDXN010000032.1:320-1373 GCA_023256455.1 Cuniculiplasma sp. | reverse complement strand
TGGTATAGCGATGGCTGCAGCAGGCATATACATCTCAAGGAAAGGTAAGTATGCTCACTTCCATGTGATAGAAAATTATCTTGGAAAAATTTTCCATCTACACGTCCATAATGATGACCAAAATGAAAGAGAAATGGAGCATGAGGCAAACCCAGTAATACATGATCTGAAGCCAATTCCACTGAGGTTAGCTTTTGTTCATGGTGTCATTGCAGGATTTGGCTTTGGAGCATTTGCCCTTATTATATATACAGTGCTGGCTCCATCTATGCCTTCGCCATTATTTGGTTTCGTTCCAGGCCTTCTTTTTGGCCTGGGTACAATGACAATGCAGATATTATTCGGAATGGGGTTCGGCAAGTGGATGCAATCTAAGAAAAATCTTACAAAGGATGGAATAGCCTATGTCGCCAGAAGTGTGAGCAGGTATGTGCTCACCTATGGTGGTTATGCATTCGTTATAGCAGGAATAGCCATACTGGCATTTCCAGACCTTTTAAACTACGGCATCAATACAGGCATAAAAGTTCACAACCTCCATACCCTGGGTTTTGGATTCTTTCTTGTAATATTCTCAGTGGTGATTATAGGCTTTGTGGGATACAGAAAATCTTTAAAGACAGCCCAGCGTGATTTCAATCAAACTATTTCAAATACTCAGAGAGAGATGAATAAAATGAACAGCATTCAGCAGACTGGAAAGCCATGATGATTTCCGGTAACAATGTGAAACATTTGGATCTGATGGATAAATTAAAACTACTGTCAGATCTAATATCTATAGGTGTATAAGTAATTATTAATATGATGAAATAAATGAGTTGAAAAATAACAATTATAATCCTATCAGGTCTTGATCAGACAACCAAAGTCATATCTGGACTTCATCACAAAAATATTAAATGATGCGAGGAAAAAATGACATAGAAACCATGGATTTATTTCTGTTTACTGATCGAATCTAAACACTGGATCAAAATGATGAAAACTCCAATTTTTTAAATATAATGAAGGAACTGAGAGAAAGCAACAAACTCAAGGGTGCGTACTCTG
>JAGDXN010000032.1:0-310 GCA_023256455.1 Cuniculiplasma sp. | reverse complement strand
ATATTAAAAATAATGTCAGCACTAAAGTTTATAAGTATATAAGTAATTACTAATATAGTGAAGTAAATGGGTGGAAAAATAGCAATTATAATAGTTTCAGGTCTTGATCAGAAACCCAAAGTCATGTCAGGACTTCATGTCGCAAAAAGAATAAATGATGCAAGGAAAGAAAATGACATAGAAACCGTGGAGGTATTTCTGTTTACTGGCGGAGTCAAAATGCTGGAGCACAATGCTGAAAATTCCGATGTTTTAAATATAATAAAGGAACTGAGAGAAGGCAACATACTGATTGGTGCTTGCTCTTACC
>JAGDXN010000028.1 GCA_023256455.1 Cuniculiplasma sp. | reverse complement strand
GCAAAAAGGGAAAGTCAGGGGAGGGAAAATGGCCCGGAGCCTAAAATAGTTTATATTGGAGGGAGGCCATCGGAATCCAATAATAACAGACAAAATTCCATATGGTTCCCTGCATTCGAAGGAATCGGGGAGGGTATATTTTTGAGATTGAGATGGAAAAAAGACAGCTCAATTATACGGGAAAATCCGGACATTACATATGATGTTTCGGAGGATAGGGTTCTGGAAAGGAACTGGCAGCAGGCCTACAAAAAACCCATTTTCACAGCACTTCACAGCCTTTCTCATTCCCTCATAATCAGCCTTTCTCTGAACTCTGGATATTCACCGGTTTCCCTGAGGGAAAGAGTCTACGTTAACAGGAAGGGTGATGAGGGAGGCATATTGATATATACATCCTCACAGAGTGATGATGGAAGCATGGGTGGTCTGGTTGAATCCGCACGAAATATTGATAATCTTTTCAAAAAAGCTCTGAAAAGAATTGAGATATGCTCCAATGACCCCCTCTGTTATGAAGTCACCAGGAAGGGAAGAATGGAGCGGCCTGTTACAGCTGTCTTTTTGTTTCTGAGACTTCCTGTGAACACAGGAATACCTATCTTGACAGACATTCGGTCATAGATATGATTGACAGAAACACCCTTGATGTGTGAAGTGCCAGTAAATTTATAAATAGGTGTCAAACAGATGAAAAGAGAATATTATCATTTTTATCCAATGTGCCCGGACTGCCAGGAGCCCTTAAAATCTGGATTAAGCCTCGCAGTTAAAGATTCCATCTATATCTGCAGTTCGTGTGGTGCCAATTTCCTTAAGGGGATAGATATGGATTGGCCAGCCCTGTCAGGCATAGCGATCAACAATATTCAAAAAATAACAGGGGCGGATAAGTTCATACCTCTGTTCTGGAAAGTCAAACTGAATGCTGTGGAAAAATCCTATATGGACTGGCTTAAAAAATCTCCCTCTGGAAGATTTTTCATCACATGGCCATGGGCTGAGGTAAAATTCATTCCTGTGTTGATAATGGAGTATCTATTTCAAAATCCCGAAAAAAGGGTTGCAATAATATGTGATATGAATGGGACTCAAAACTCTTCGTATATTGAAATTCCTGATTTAATGAGAACGCTTGAACACATGGTTTATCTGGAAAAAGTTGAAAGATCGCAGGGATGGCACAACATTGATGTTGAATTGAAGAAGTATCTGAAGAAGGAGTTGAGGAAAAAAGTCAGCAGGGTTTACATCATAATTAGAAGAATTTTAGATGGTTCTGAAACAGGGAAATATGCTAAGGATTTTCTGGACAATCTGGGCGATATATTCATTCAGACGCACAGTTCCGATAAAATAAATTATTATTACAGTACTGACAGTATAACTAAATGCAAAAATAGAGTCCGAAAAGAATTCAAAGAGTGGGTCATAGAGAACTGTAAAGGGGTTATGAATGTGGAAGATAGCTCATCCGAAACCATGATCCTGAGCTGCAATGGAGTCAAATTTGAAGTCAAATATGAGACTCGAGAGGAATGGAGCTGCGATCTTAAAGAATATGACAGGAACGACATTACAGACATAATATGCAATGGTGAAAGTGTCAGATACCCCATAACGGAGATTAACATCAAATCTGGAGAGAACCTTCATAAGGAGTCTGATGAAGGGCCAGGCCTTGTAGTTTTTAATTCAGATATGCCTCCGGAAGACCTGTTTGAGAGTCTCAGGAAATACGGGGCTGAATTAATTATCTTCAACAGTGAAAAATTTGCAGAAAATGTTCTTTCCTATGGCAGTAAATCCCTTGAACTGTCAGCTTTTCTTGACGAAGAAGATAAATCCACAATTCTGCTCTTTTCAACGGACAGGGAAATGAGATACAGATACTGGAATTATAATAATTATGGATCTGAGACTTTGCTGAACCTTAAAAGTAAGGGATTTTCAGCCCATACCTGGGATACGGGAAATGTAATTTCAAAGCTGGCAAAAATTAACCAGACTATGGGAGGCGGGAAATACAGGGATCCACTTTTATCAAACTCCGATAAAATCGATGTGGATATGGTACTGCCTGAATTTCAGTACGAAACGGTCAGTGCTCTCAAGGAACTTGAAGAGACCATATCTTCTGTGCTTAAGGAAGAGGGTCTTACAGGGGACATTTCAATCAAAAAATTTCTCTATGGGCTATTGAGGTCTCCCCTCAATCCCTATGAGGAGAGTGAAAGTAAGAAAAAGTTCAGCCGTTCAGATACTGCAGGAATAAGTATGGGACTGCCCTATATTCTATCTAAGATCTCCAATGAACAGGAAAAAGAAAGGCTGGAAGAATTGATAAGAAATACTTATTCGACTGAAACTGAAAATGTAAACCCCCTTTTGAATACAATCCTGTCCATGATAGAAAATTTACTGAGAGAGGGTCACAACAATGTAACTGTTGTTGTTCATCCCATGGAGGTGGCTGGATTGAAAATAATTCTCAAGGAAAGGGGTTTCTCAGAAAATGACGTTAAGGTTACTACCTGGAAAGAACTGGATTTCCTCGAAGGAGATTATGTGCATGGAAAGAAAAGAGTTTTAATCAGCACTCAATTCGTTCCCACCAATTTAAGGATTTTGGGACTGGAAATTGACAGAATGATCTTTGTTGGTTCGCCCAGATTCACAAACCATATGAAGACACTGATTGATAGCCGAATGAATGAGGGCACATCAATGCCATACCACAGAATTTCTGATGAGGAAAATGCACCGCAACTTTTGCGAACCATTATGAAGGACCTGCCAGATATTGATGATGACAGAATCGAAGAATCTTTACAGTATATGGCATTTGAGATGGAGAGTTCAGGTCAGAGTCACTTTAATGTAAGTGGAAAGAGCAGTTACAGAAGAATACTGAGCCCTGGTGAAAGAGCCC
>JAGDXN010000021.1:2047-3056 GCA_023256455.1 Cuniculiplasma sp. | reverse complement strand
CTGTGAGGTTCCATTAAAAAATTTGAGAGAAATCTAATCTAATTAAGAATATTTGGCCCTGTCGAAGAATCATTTGTTCTGTAAACCACATAAACCAATAGATTTCCTGATCCGGTTGTATCGTTATAATCAATCTCGTAAGTTCCATATACATGAACGTAGCCTCCGGCGCCAACACCATTAACGCCAGGAGCAAAACTTGCTCCCAGGTTATTGGAACAACTTCTATTGTTCACCGGAAACGTGTAAACCTTTCCAGTGAAATTGAATGATGAGAAGTTGCTACATGAAATTTTGAGGCATAGTGATGTTGCATTTTCAGGTAAAACGTAAGTACCTATAGTTTTTTGTTCTGATGTTTTATACACTTGGACATATTTACAGAAAATTAATGTACTGTTTTGAGGGAACCTTGGAAGACCATTTTTGCCCTGGCTTTTAACTCCCATATTTCCACTGTTGCTATTTTCGAAGTAATAAAATGCCCCGGTTATAACAACAATGAATGCTACGACAATAACAAAACTCCTGCTTTTGTAATTCAATCTATCACCCTTTTTTTATATTTTATTATAATCATAGTAGCTGCAATCATCACAGTTATGAAAGTAAAATAGATAATTGGATAAAGATATTCATGACCATAAAAGATCAATGCATCGTTAAAGCTCGGAATGGATGGATTTGAAGCCTTACATGTATAAAGGTCCGGCTCGTTCAGAGAGTAAAAATTGAAAACAACGGGAACAAAGTTATTGAAACCTGTACCAATAGAATAGAGGAAACGAAGGTAAAAAGGGAATTTTGTCGATACAATCAGATATCCGTACCTGTTTAAGTGCGGGGAATCTGTTGAATTGGATGAAAGATATTTGTAAATTATATATTCTGAAGAAAATGTAATGGTCAAATATGACGAAAGTGAGGCCAGAGCAGCTGAAATCTTCTTTGAGAATAAGGCAGAGAAAAACATACCCTGAACTATGATTACCAGCATTAGAATCATATA
>JAGDXN010000021.1:0-2037 GCA_023256455.1 Cuniculiplasma sp. | reverse complement strand
AATCATATATACTCCCAGCAGTTCAGACAGCTCAATGAAATAATTCCAATGAAATTCCAGATATTTAGAGAAAATTATAGTTGAATATATCATAAAGGAAACAAGAAGTACAATAAAGGAATAAAATATGAGCCAGAGGTATTTTCCAACAACTATCCACCCTCTTTTAAGGCCAGATGCCTTCGCAATGTCAAATTTCATTGTTTCCACATCCTCCGATATGGGCAGTGCGGATATTATAAGGAGAATTAAATAGCCCCCCAATCCAAAAAATTTCGTATAAAATTCGCTGTAAAAAAAATCTACAGGATAGGGATTTCCAATGTAGCTGTATTCACGGGAATTTAAACTGGCTGTGCTGAATAATGATATAATCACAAGCAGAAACAGAGATATTATGTATATATTCGCATTCAAGAATTCAAGTATGTTTCTTTTAAATTCATTAAAAACAGTTCTGTAAAATTTCATACAAATTTTGCCCCCTCACTTATGGCGAGGTAAAGGTCATTCAGAGATACCCGGGAAAAATATTCAATTCTTCCCCCATCCTTAATTATTTCCTGAATGATGTCGTTCTCTGCATATCCTTCATTAATTCTGATCAGGATTTTACCCTCACTTACTCCCATTATGTGATAACTGGATTTTTTAGATGTCTCCAGACTTATTTCTGGATTTTTCAGCTTTATTGCGAATATTCTGGATATTTCATCTGCATTCATTGCCCTCAGTATCATGCCCTTTTGAAAGAAATAAAACTCATCAGCAATATCTTCCAGATTTCCAAGTTGATGGGTCGATATTAGAAGCGTACGGCCCTCTTTTTTAAGTTGCTTAATAATTTCTGACAGTTCTTTTGAAACTACTGGGTCCAGCCCATCAAATGGTTCATCAAGCAGTAAAATATTGCTTCCTGAAAGAATAGCTCTTGCTATGTCCAGTTTTCTCTTCATCCCCTTTGAAAAGTCTTTTACGTGGAGGGATGAGTTTTCAATCTTTAATTTATTAAAAATGTTTTCTGAATCTTCCTTAAAATTCGTCCCCTGATAATAATACTTCAGGTTTCTGCTTGCTTTCATAAAATCAAAATTTACTGAATTTTCAGGGCAAAATCCACATCTGGAAGAAACCTTCACAGTTCCACCATATTTTTCAATAATTCCGCTTACTATTTTTAACAGGGTTGTTTTTCCAGCTCCGTTATGACCCACTATGGCAACACACCTGCCCTCATCGATCTCCATAGATACATTTATGAGAGCTGTATTTTTTCTAACGATTCCAAATTGCTTATTCAGGTTATGAATCATTATGGCTTTGTTTCCAGGCTTCATCTTTTTACCCTCAAATTATGAGCCAGATATAGCCATATCTGTTGTGAACTATGGCTATATCTCCATTAATGGACTTTTCAGAAAGCTGGCTTTCAAGACTGGTAAGATTGAGTGTTAATGTCCCCGGGAAGTTTAATCCATTGAAACTAACCGTGGTGCCATTTGTGCCTATTATTGTTACGGAACCAGAACTGAACTGGCATGTTGAATGAAATTGGTTGAAACTGAAATTTAAATAACTATTACTGACCGAATAATTTACAAATAGACCATCTAACTGGATGGGAGTCTTGCTAAAATTTAGAATGTGACTGGCTGCCTTTGTTACACCAAAATTGGTTGTTTCCAGGGAAATATAGGGATATATTATATAATAACCTGCATTTGCCTCAACAAACTTGCTTTTCAAACAATTATCATAATAGATGTGATCAGTGCCGTTCCAATTAATGATTTGAGACAGATTGTTTGACGATGAGATATTTATTGGAACTGTACCATAAGATGAAACGTAGAAAGATGTTTTATTAATAATGGTCGACTGACCGTTAAAATATCCGTCAGGGTTAATTCCAATATAATGAAATTCCAGATACGCGGAGTTATTGTGAAGACAGAATTCACTTTCAAAGGTAGAATGAAAGTCACTACGCTGAGGTAGCAGTCGAGGATTTGAGACGCTTTAAGGCAGTTAAGGCAA
>JAGDXN010000011.1:2835-3080 GCA_023256455.1 Cuniculiplasma sp. | reverse complement strand
GTACATGACCATCCCCAGCTCATATATATCGTAGCGTTGATCTATTACATTCTGATTAACCAATACCTCTGTGGGGGCATAATTGATTGTAGCCGTTGAGAAGGTTATCTTTCCGGCGCTCATGACCTTTGCGGTCCCAAAATCGGTGAGCTTTGGAATAAGATAGCCTTTGATCAAAGCCTTCTCCAGTCTCTCCGGATTTACTGACTCTGATTTCAATGTCCTGTTTCCCACAGAGGCAAACA
>JAGDXN010000011.1:2512-2776 GCA_023256455.1 Cuniculiplasma sp. | reverse complement strand
TGAAAGTATCATAGAGATCAGATAAGCTCCCTCCTGTGAGAAACTCCATAACAATATAAGGCGGACTCTTTATATATGCCTCCAGTCTGTTTGGCCCTGAATATTTCTCAATTTCAGGAAGATGAGTATCGAATATGTTAACTATGTTTTTAATTCCCTTCAGATTTTTAAGTTTTTCATGCTCTTCATTGAATCTATTCAGGGTTTGTGAATCGAAAGCAATGGGAGTACCATTCTCAGAGGCCTCCTTAAGTACCTTGATAG
>JAGDXN010000011.1:2180-2502 GCA_023256455.1 Cuniculiplasma sp. | reverse complement strand
GCAACAATTGCTGTGGATTTTCCCGACGATTTATCCAGGATGGATTTGCCGTGAAGATATTTATTGGAAATTGAAATAGAAACGGAACCTGAGATAAATGAATCTGTCATAGCAATTGAGCTCAGTAGCATTAATGTCGGAATGTACGCATCCCTTATATATAGAAAAACGGAAGATGTTAGGAGTATTACACTGCCCTGAAGCAAAATATTTAGCTTAAAATTATTAGCACCCAGCAAAATCAGGATAATTAAAATTGGGATAAAAGATACGATAAATGATGCCAATATCAAATATACTAGCAAAGCAGTATTATTTATAA
>JAGDXN010000011.1:0-2170 GCA_023256455.1 Cuniculiplasma sp. | reverse complement strand
TATTTGAGATTAATGAATATTTGAGATTCTTTCCATAGTTCTTCCATATATTTTGAGCTCCCAGTATGGAGATCCATGAACCAATAAAGAATGACATTAGAACTCCAAAATCGCTTAAGGTAATGAAAGTGCTGTTGAAGTATGATGTGAGCGTGAGTATATTGTAAATCAGGGTGGGTGGTATTCCAACATATAGGATCAAAAAAGAGAAAGCATACAACAGATCTTTAAAGATGGCGTAATCTAAATCGCCTCTGTCATATTTTCCTAAAATTAAACCCAATAGAATTGATAGTGCAATGAATGCAATAAACCAAGTTATGGAAAAATATGGATGCCTGATAAATATTTCAAGTGCAATTCCAAGTGAGAAGAAAGAGATTAAAATCAGAGAATCTTCTATATATGAATTGAACTCAAATCCCCATATTAAGTAAGTCAAAGCAAAAACCAGAATACCAGAAATACCAGGAATTAGGAAAAAATAGGTTTGTACAAAATATTGGTAAAGCACTGAAAATGGTAAAAGCCAGGAGGGCACTGACAGACCAACAACCGTTTCAACAGTATCTAGATCACTTATTATGTTTCCAAATTTAAGTGCTATCAATGTTAGGAATAAAAGCAAATAATAATAGGATAATCCGAACCCAGTTTTCCTACCTTTCAAAGATTCTGCTGGAATTATACCCATTAATCCCATGGTGATTAAAATCATGCTAAATTCTATGTAGTAAATATCCTTTGTATTCATGAAAAAGAGCAGTATTAAAGTTATGGAAACTACAATTAAAATAACAGAAGTTAATTCCAATAGATGAAAAAAGCTAGCCAGTTTAGTATTGTGGGAAATCTTTAGAATTAAGTCTCCTTTACCCCTCTGCTCTTCCTTCATAAGTCCTACTCCATTTTAATCTCCTTGAATCTTCCATCCTCTATCAACAATATCCCCTTTTTCCCATGATGATATTCCGAAGAGAAGACTGTGATAAGTTTACCGTTGAAGTTATAGCCTATTCCATCCATCTTCACCTCGTGTCCCCTTATCAAATATTCTAGATTGTTCATGGTCATGAAAGATTCAAAAATATTACTTCCGAAGAAATAGCAGCCTTCTCCTCTGGTACTTGGAAGATAGTCTTCAATGAAATCTCTGGGATCATTCCATAAAATTTCAAAAAGGATTGGATTTTTAGGCTCGAAATCATCCTTAGGGAGGCATTCAATTGATTCCAATTTAATCAAATCTTTTGGAATACCACCATGGAGGCATAGAATCTTATCATTTAGTAAAGCAGCTGGCGGGAGCGATGCAAACAATTAAAGGAATTCATCATATAACATATCAATGCTGTTATCCTTAAGCTCATTAAGGAAGCCATAATAAGGAGTTGTCAATGAACTCTCATGATTCCCTCTTAAGATTATGAAATTGTCTGAGAGAACATTAACTTCAAGGGCGAACAGGAGATTGAATAAGCTCTGGTGACCTCTATCCACTAGATCACCCAACATAATCACCATATATCCATCCTTAAGAAATGTAGAACCCCTAAAGGTCATATCTATTGCACCGTGCGTATCACCCAATATGGCGAATTTTTGGCTCTGTAACCTTAATAGGGATGGCTTGCCAATGTATTTATCCCTTATGAAAATGACTAGATCGGCAATATATTCTGGTATTAACAGGTACATCAGTGCAATCACTCAATTATTCTGATTATTGTTCCTTCGCCGAACTTGATTACATCCCCCACATTTAGGTCACTTTCGCCTTCTATTTTTTCAAAATAACCATTTTGGAATCTGTAGGTTCCATTGGTACTATTTAAGTCCTTGATTATGAATTTCCCTTCTCTGAACTCAATTATGGCATGCCTTCTAGATATGGATGGGTCTGAAAATTGAAGTAAATTCTCCGGATTTCTTCCTATACTGATTATCCCAAATATTTCCATATCTATCTCCTGTGTTCTACCAATCAATTCAGGGTTTGTGCTTTGAATAACAGCAAATCTCAAAAGTTTCTTCGATTTTAATGTAGGTTGATTCTCCTCCTCCCTTTTCTCAGCTAAATCCTGTGATCTGGCTTCACTGGGAATCGTTTTCTGTATTTCCAATGGAGTGTCTTTCCTGACACTTTCGTTGCTTTTCTGGCTTTCAGTTC
>JAGDXN010000082.1:2374-3099 GCA_023256455.1 Cuniculiplasma sp. | reverse complement strand
AGAAAGGCTCAAGGAACTGAATATATTAGTTGACAGGGATGATAAAGGTTACCTTTTGCAGATTTTCACCAAACCCATTGGTGACAGACCAACCTTCTTCTATGAAATAATACAAAGGAAGGGAGCTGAATCCTTCGGAAAAGGGAATTTTAAAGCACTTTTTGAAGCAATAGAACGCGAACAGGCCAAAAGAGGAAATTTGTAATGAAATTAGGGACTGCCATTGTTGGAAATAAACGGTTATTCGTAAGGAAGCTAAATAATTGGGAATTTGTAGATAGCACACCAACAAATGAAATGCTAATTCATAATGATTACCAATTCCATAAACTAAATGGAGATATTGTTTTTGACGTATCGGTTCCTGAAATTGAAAGCGTCAGGGATTTCTATTCGTTTGAAAGCCATGTGAAGAATTCTAGAAAACGCCGGGGACTAGAGATGGAACCAGAATGGTACAGGATTCCCGCCTATTACTATCAAAATAGAAATAGCGTGGTGCCTACAGAACATGAAATGAGGTATCCTTCATTTACAGAGCAATTGGATTTTGAAGTAGAATTAGCATTCGTAATAGGGAAAGCTGGTATCAACATATCTAAGGAGAATGCCATGGAAAATGTATTGGGATTCATGCTTGCCAATGACTGGACAGCAAGAGACATACAGAGGTCTGAAATGAAAATAGGACTAGGACCATCTAAATCTAAAGATTTTGCCACATC
>JAGDXN010000082.1:1570-2330 GCA_023256455.1 Cuniculiplasma sp. | reverse complement strand
AATAAATGACCTAGTCAGCTATGCTTCAAGAGATTGCGAACTCAGATTGGGGGATGTTTTTATGACAGGTACATTATCAGGAGGGTCTCAGGCTGAATTGGGTGAAGAATTCTTAAAAAAGGGTGATTTTATTGAGATTAGGTCTAAGGAATTGGGAACCTTGAGGAACAGGGTGATATAATGCCTTTCTACGTGAAAATTGGAAATATACCGAAGTACAGGCATACTTTTGATAACAATATATATTTTGAAGAAGTGATAAGCTCTGAAAGCTTTGATGGACCGTATAGCATACTATATCATAAGAGCGAACCAACAAATGTAAAGGAATTCATCATGAAATCCAAGGACATCTTATTTGAAGATAAATCGATTAATCAGCATACACATATTTTGACCCAAAAAATAAAGGACAAGGGTGACTTCATATCCGCCAGAAAGTATCTATTTGGAAATGAGCATATTTCTGTTGGGATCTCCAGAATAGCAAGAACAGGGGATTATATCGTGAGGCTGGCCAATAGACACCTTTTGGTGTTTATACATAAGGGGGAAGGATTATTAGAAACGAATATGGGTTCATTAGATTATATCAGATACGACTATATTCTCATTCCAAAAGGTGTATTTTTCAGGTTTATTCCAAAGAGAGAGACATTCCTATTTTTTGTAGAATCCAAAGATTCGGTTAATTTCCCACAGAGATACATAAATAATTACGGTCAGCTGAAATTGCAATCTCCCATAAGTGATAGAAACA
>JAGDXN010000082.1:318-1560 GCA_023256455.1 Cuniculiplasma sp. | reverse complement strand
AGAATTCCGGAGTTTAGATATAGTGATTTACCCGTTGAAAAAATTGTCGTTGACTCCGAAAATGTGTATATGGAATATGTTCCTTCTAAAGATCCCAGAGACCTCATAGGCTGGGAAGGCACATATTATCCATTCGCATTGAATTCGTTGGACCAAATGCCATGGGTTGGCAAGATTCACTTACCTCCACCTGTTCACCAGACTTTTGATAGCAAACACTTTATGGTGGCAACCTTTCTTCCGCGACCCTTTGATTTCCATGAAAGAGCTATACCTATATCCTTTTATCATTCCAACGTAGATGTTGAGGAAATTTTATTTTATTCCTCTGGTAACTTCATGAGCAGGAAAGGGATTTCCGAAGGATCAATAACTATACATGTCAGGGATCTAGCACATGGCCCACATCCCGGAACATACAAAGAATCAATAGGCAAAAAGGGAACTGATGAACTGGCCGTCATGCTTGAAATATATGATAGGATTAAGCTATATAAGGGAGTAGATAAGATACTAGATAGGAATTATATGCTTAGCTGGAGGAGTGAATGAAAGTATTCACATATTTGCCAATCAAAAAGGTATACTATGGAGAAGATGCCAATGATCATATTGCTGAATTAACACATGAGGGTTCCAAATTATATATTCTAACAGGAAGGAAAACATCAGAATCAAATGAATTTAAAAGTATACTAAACAGCTTAGACAATAAAGGCATAAATTACGAGATTCTTAATTTTATATCTCAACACTCACCTGAAAATGAGATTGAATCTGCACTAGGAAAAATCAATAAAAATGAAGAACACCATATCTTAGCCTACGGCGGTGGTTCTGTGATCGATGCATCTAAGATTTTAAAATTAAAGTCGAGTGCTCACTCATTGATTGCTATTCCTACAACTCTGAGCGCATCTGAATTTTCTCACATAGCTGGATACACTGAGGGTAAGGAGAAAAAAGGCATAAGAGACATAAAAATTACTCCAGATTACATAATACTTGATCCTAGAAATACCATTTCAACTCCAAAAGACCTCTTCATGGGCTCAGGTATCAGGGCCATAGACCATGCAATTGAATCAGCTCTTGATCTTGAATTATCAAATCCTCGGTTGTATACTTCTGTAATATCCTACAAGCTATTGAGGGATAATTTGAGAGGAGAAAGTCTCAAAGAGAGAATGCTTTCTCAGATAGGGTCCTGGTTTTCATACTTTGACGTGTATGATGCTCCCA
>JAGDXN010000082.1:0-271 GCA_023256455.1 Cuniculiplasma sp. | reverse complement strand
TATAGGATCGAAATACGGCATCCCACATGGATTTACTTCCTGCATAACCCTACCAGTATTGATTGATTATTATGAGGAAACTGGAAGATTGGATAACTTCCTTTACCTCATATTTCAGAAAATAGAATACAAAAAATTAAAGGATGAGCTTCTCAATTTAATTAATTCTATACATGCCAAAACCAAGTTATCTGAATACGGTATAGGAAGGGAAGATCTGAACATGATAAAACAAAGATTGAACTTGAATGATAACGTTGCCGAAAAATAT
>JAGDXN010000047.1:2884-3101 GCA_023256455.1 Cuniculiplasma sp. | reverse complement strand
ATTCTTGATACTTATGATCCCATCCATTCTGGTAATGAATAGAACAAATAAAATGCGTCATGCGGCAAATCAGGGAGACATCCAGAAATTAAAAGAAATGAACTCAATAGGGTGGGCCATAGTTGCTTTAATATTTACAGGAATTATCCCAGGTATAATGCTCCTTATAGCACACTCTCCAATAGAACAACTTAATTCAAGTGGCGTCATGTCAGAC
>JAGDXN010000047.1:2172-2874 GCA_023256455.1 Cuniculiplasma sp. | reverse complement strand
GTATTAGGAATCATAGGGGGGATAATTGGCACAATAGCTAAACCCGAGAAATGGGAAGCAAAAAATGAAAATGATGATGCAATCGAAAAAATACTAAAGTTGAAAAGATTGTTAGATGCAGGCATAATAACAAAAGAAGAATTTGAAGCTCAGAAAAATAAGATTATGCATGGTTCATCATCTGATCCAGTTGAACAGAAACTCAAGGATCTGAAAGCGTTATTAGATTCCGGGGCAATAAGCCAGAGCGAATATGAACAGCAGAAGAGTGTAATTCTAGGAAAGCTTTAAAAACTGGAATAGAGGTCAAACAGAATGGCAAGAATGAGTAAAATAGCTGGTGTTATTGGAATAGCTTCTATAATAGTTCCTTGGACTATTATGTATTTGTCATTATTCAGAACTTTTTTTATTTCATTTAATTGGATAATCCTTACAATAGCGATCGGTTTAATGAGAGGACGCATAACTCACCTTGATTTTTTATTTGTGAATTCATTTCCATTTGTGGATGCTGCATTATCAGTAATAGGATTAATATTCATCCTTGCTGGTTCAGTTATTTTAATAGTCTCAAGGAATCACCCAAGAATTGGTGGTATTTTCCTTTTGGTAGGTAGCGCAATTGTAATCATTGATTATCTCTACGACGAGGCAAAATATGGAAGGTTCTCATTTATACCCATAGGTATGGTATTAGGA
>JAGDXN010000047.1:1508-2162 GCA_023256455.1 Cuniculiplasma sp. | reverse complement strand
CAAGGGCATAGAAACAGTTTTTGATGCCAACGGTAATATTGCAGCCCAACTTGCTATGTCATCAAGTAATGAGAATAGCTTTCAGACCGATTGCAGTTATTATGCTATAGGTGGTGTAGGAATTTCAGGTTTTAATTCTTATAAAGCTGTATATGGGTATAATAATTCTGCTGGATCGACACAGACAAGTGTCCAATTTAATCTGCCAGAAAATGCGATGGTAATTATAATTGCAATAGCGTCTGGAGGATTGAATTATGTAACAGTAAGAAACATTCCAGGGTTTTCAACAGATGCTTCTGACAATGGAGGTTCTGAGGGAATTTTAATTGGACATGCATTTATGTCACCCGGTAATTATATTGCATCAGTGATTGCAACAACTTCTAATCAACCTGGAGCCGGAAATATGGTAGTTCTGGCAGGAGTTTATGAATTTTTTTCTTCCGGTATTTCAACAATTACAAATACACATTCTAATAACCCATCATGGGCTTTCAATGGTTCATATGCAGATTATAAGATTGCAGTAACATATGACGGTTATTCGGAATCTATACCATTGAATTTTAATATATCCCAAGTAAACTATCAAAGCCAGACATTTACAGTAAATGAAAACTATGGAGGCATATATTCTTCATTAAGTGGGTC
>JAGDXN010000047.1:856-1467 GCA_023256455.1 Cuniculiplasma sp. | reverse complement strand
AGGTAAAGCTCCACCTGGTATGTTCGGAGCACAGATAACAATTGGAGTAAATATAAAAGTGCCGGCTGGATCATTTAATACTATTGAAATAAATAATAATGGTGAAGTTATATATGTTGATGCGAGCACAGGTCTTATTGTGGAAGAAACTGGTGGTGTATTTGGAACCTTGGGAGGCACTCTTGAACTAGTTAAAACAAATATCCACAATAATTCCCCACTTTCTTTTATATGGGTGGTACTGGCAATTGTAGTAATCATTCCGATCGCAGCGATAGTACTCATTTTTAGGAAGAGGACCGGAAAATCAGGTGGTTTAAAATTGAAAAATGATAAAACTATTTACAGAGATCAAAGGGTCAATTATCAATCTGAAGTAAGACTTAAAAAACTGAAGGATTTGTACGATAAGGGTCTAATTAATGATGAGGAATATGAAGAACAGAAGGGCAGGATACTGGAAAATAAATAAATCAATAAATACCAATTAAAAAATTTATTTTTTTCATTTATGTAACATTTTTGCATTATTGTCTAATTTTTGTTCCTAATCTCCCGTGTTTTTAATAACAAGGTCATCTATTTTTACATTTAATCCTGCTAAAATTTCT
>JAGDXN010000047.1:0-846 GCA_023256455.1 Cuniculiplasma sp. | reverse complement strand
ATCTAGCTTCGCCCTGTTTTATCACTAAAACTCTATCTTGAGCCTCTCCAGAAGCACCCAAGCTCACTTGTTTTTAATAGCAAAGTCATCGACTAAGTCATTAAGACCAGACAGTATTTCCCTTACCCTCCTTGGAATTTCTGTAATTATCCTATTTCCATTTGATAAAGCTATCATCCTCACCTTTGACAGTTCCATGAATACATCCCTCATGGAATATTTCTCAACAAGTCCCGATCTCCTCATCTCCTTCATGATGCTCAACTCAACTATGAGGGTGAAGAATAGCATCGCTATGTATCCGGACAATCCATGCCCGTCGTGAATTCTCAGCGGAACTGCATCCAGATCATCCTTCATTATCTTGAACACCTTCTCTATCCTATCTCTAGATCTATAGAGATCAAGGACTGTAAGCCAGTCCATGTCCGTGTTTGTAAGCAGAATCATCTTCCCCTTCCTGTTCAGGTGCTGTGATATTGCATTCCTTCTCCTCTCCACCCTCCTTATTATTCCATTCTCCGTCGCAATTCGGACGAACCTTTCAAACCCCCTGTAGTGCTCCTTTATGATCGATAATCCCTCATGATATTCCATGCCAGTTATCTTCGATTCCAATTCCATTAAACGTGAATAGAAATCCTCTGTTTCCTCTAATTCCCTTAGTGGGTCTTGATACAGGAAGTATCTTTCCTCATCCATCTCCCCGCTCACAACGAAAAGCGTCCTCCCGTTGTAGCTCATCGCATTTCTTGTATCTCTTACCTCTCTCCTCTCCTTTGAGATTATTGTCTTTGCCATCTTAGTCATGAAGGGTACTGGAATAATGTATTTCCTCTTCGAGAG
>JAGDXN010000051.1:19937-28257 GCA_023256455.1 Cuniculiplasma sp. | reverse complement strand
GTTAATATTGATACAATTAAACCAACTATTATGATTGAAAATACAAGGGTAACGAACATTCTTGCCTTATCTCTTTTCTCCTGTTCTGCTCTGATCTGATACTGCCTTACTATCTCCTTACCCTTACCTGCAGGGAATGTTTTGACCTTTGGCCTGTTATTATCTTCTGGATTGTGAAATACTACAATATCCTCAAGCTCCTCCTTGGGCAGAAAATCTACCATGGACTGAGCGAGCATGGATTTGCCTGTTCCAGGTTCCCCTATGAGAAGTACGTGCCTTTTTTGAAGTGCCGCTTTTTTAACTACTTCCCTGGCCTCCTCCTGACCTATAACCTGATCAAAAAGAATCTTAGGAACTTCTATGTCTTTCGTAGATTTAATATTCTGGGCTTTAACCCATTCTTCCACTGATTCTAAATTCCTATCCACGATTCTTAATTAATAAACAATTATTAAGATTTTGCCCAAATTTTTTTCAAAAATTAAGCTTTAAGTATTTTATATGCCTGCATTTCAGAATTCAAATAAGATGAAAAACTGTGTTATATAAACGTCCATCCTATTCCTGTCTATCCTCTATTCATAGATAAAAAAAGGAAATCAATCCCTTATCTTATATCCACAATGGGGACAAAACTTGCTATTTTCCGGAATTACCTCTCCACACTCAGGGCATACTTCAAGGGTATCGGCCTTCCTGGGAAGATTATTATTTGCCTGAACAGCCGAACTGTCTCTCTTCTGTGACGGATTTCCAAGATTAATCATATTTACATTGCTTTTTGATGCCTTTGCCTTTGCAAGCTCAACCTCCCTTCTAAACCTTTCCTGATCCTCTGCCTTCATCCTCTCTTCATGGTCTCTCTTTGAAGTGGTAGCCCAGTTCTTTATGGTATCAACAAGGCCCTCAGGATGCTTTATCTCAAACTCCACGATTTTCATATCCCCTGAATCTCTGTACTCAATGCTTAACTTCTTTTTTGTCATCAGGCTCATTTTTGGAACAGCCGAAGCAACATTAACCACATCATACATGGGAACTTCCAGAAAGATTTTTGAAGCTTCCGCCCTTCTAAGCTTTCTTTCACCCTGCTTTTCATAGAGTATTCTCTTATTTGTAACATGGAGAATTCCATTCTCGACCTTCGCACCGTTCTGTATCATCACGCTTTTTTCCTGCAGTATTTCATTTTCATCGGGGTCCAGTACTATCATAATACAATGAAATAGCCATTACAGATATATATTTATTACTGTTTCACGCATTTTTAGGTAAATTATAATAAATTGTTTTGTTTCATGTATTATTATGAACTGGAGAAGTACCGCCATCTCCATTATTGCCATTCTTCTGGTTACATGGCTTTTGATTTCTGCCATAACGGTAGTTCAGCCTGTACAGGGGGGAAGTGGCGGGAATGGCGGTTCCCTCGGTTCAGGTACTGGATCGGGTGGTGGCAATGGAGGTGGTACCGGTCTGGGCAATGGTAATGGAAATGGCCTCGGCCTGAACCTTCCAAATCTTCCTATAAATTTTCATTTGCCTTCATTGAATTTCAAAGTTCCATTCAACTTACCAATCATAAATTTTTCTTTGCCAGATCCTTTTCACTTTGTTTTCCCTCCCCTTAACCTTTCCCTTTTCGGAGGGAGCCATCCAAGTACACCGGGAGGGGGAGGCCATTCCGGTACGGGCAAGGGACCACAGAACACCCCAAAACAAACCCCGGTTATACCAATCATATTGAATCCCATATTCCTGATTATTATCATTATAGCAGTGTCTGCAGTTCTTATGGCTCTTCTCTTAACGAACAGGCAGAAATTAAGGCCATCTCTTCTAAAGGGAACGCCCGTCAAGGAAAAAATGGAACAGAACCTGGAGAGACCGGAGCCTGTGGTCCCTGTATTTGAAGATAGGGAAACAAAGGAAGAAAGGGTTCTGATCAAATATGCAATACCATACTTTGAGATTAAATCCATAAATGGGATTTCCCTGCCCGTGGAGAAAGATTTGCCTCCCCTGTGGCAATACACAGACAGTATGGAATTGAAAGTGCAGGATTCTGATTTAAAAATAAGTTTAAATCAAAAACCTGTACAAATATCTTCTAAGGATACAAATGTAAGACTGGATGATGGACTCAATAGTATGGTTATCTCCTATGATTCTGGAAACACCGAAACAATAGAAATAGTCGGGAACATATACAGTGAAGATGTGAGAGATGTTATGCTGGCAAATCTCGGAAAGGAAATACTTGAAAGGATGAATGACAAGACATTGAGGGAAATACTCAAGGATGGAAAGGTGATGGATAATTTAAAGGACAGTGAATCTTCATACAGTATCGCCCTTATATTTGAAAGAGTATTTTATGGAAAGAAGGCAATTGGAAGAGAAGAATATGAAAGATTCCTCAGGGGAGTAAGAGACTCTTTCAAAAAGCCCTTAATTGTCTGGAGAAAATATGAGCAGGGATGAAAAATGAATAAAGTTTACTTGAAGTTGATCCTTGCTGCTATTTTCCTTGGCCTTTTTGCCCTTTCCCTTTTCCCGGCAGTCATAGGAATAATTTTCCTTTCCCTGTCCATTTATATTTTTGGAGAAACTGCAGGTTCCCATGTTTACAGGAGAGGAAATAAACTTGCAGGCATATATTTAAATGCTGTCATAGTTCCCATATTATCGGTTTTTTTTATCTACCTTGATGTGGTTGCAGTCGTTTTTTCCATAACCAAAATTTCACAGGCTTTTGAAGATGCATCAATTTTTTCCCTCTTAATTCTCACCTACAATTTTCTATCCATTCGCCTTAACAGAAGGATCGAAGATTATGACAGTTCCAGGAGTTTTCTGAACAGCAATACCCATTTTGCCAATTCCATGATTCCTCTTATTCTGGCAATGTTCACTGTAAATGAGAGTTCTCTTGCCCCCATAAGCTATGCCATTCTTTTTCCCACAATTCTTTTCCTTTCAGTTACTCCCTTTTACTATTTTGTTGACAGCCCTAGGGAAAAGGCGGTAAAAATCTCAAGTTTCGTGCTTGCCAACATATCTGCCTACGGATTATATCTGGCAGTTGAAGGCTTCTTTACAGGACTTTATTTTATTGAACTCAGTTCTGCCTATGACTATGTACTGCTTATAATAATATCAATTATAGCCATTCTATTATTTGCAGATCTAATGTGGAAATCCTTCAGATCCATATCTGATGTGATGGACAGGAACAGTTTGCAAATATATGAAAAATTCAACAAGGAAAGGACAAAAACTGAAATCCTTAAGGTTAACAGCATGGGAGATTCCATAAAGGAGTTTGAACTGAATGGAATGAAAGAAAATCTTCTGGTTAACATATCCAGCTTTCTTTCAGCCGCTGGTTTTGAATACACAGATATTTCCAAACTGCTGGCCCCTGTGATTGCATATAAGACCCCGGCATCCATAATTCTTGGCATCGGGGACAGCAATGCCAGCATACAGAGGGAAATCGAAAAGAGAAAGAAGATCGTTGATAACCTTTTAAGGGCAATATCAAGGAGTGAAAAGTTTTATGAACAGTGAAAATTTTGAAAACAATATAAAGGAAAGCCTTAGGAAGACCTCAGGAATTGTGGATGAGATCTCTAAATATTTTGTTGGAGATAAAAATAATCTTTCCAAAATGGTTTCTGCCATAGTTGCTTCAGGCCATATTCTGCTTCAGGACAACCCAGGTATAGGAAAGACATTTGTGGCCAAGCTCATGGCATCAGTTTTGGGTCTCTCATTTAGAAGGGTTCAATTCACCCCGGATCTTCTTCCCAGCGACATTACTGGAACAAGAATATGGAGGGCATCAACAGGCCAGTTCGAAACAATGAGGGGGCCTATATTTGCCAATTTGATTCTTGCCGATGAGATAAACAGAGCGCCTCCAAAGACACAGGCTGCACTTCTTGAATCCATGGAGGAGGGACAGGTTACCATAGAGGGGGAGACCCTGAAACTGCCGTCCCCCTTTCTGGTCATAGCAACACAGAACCCCATAGAGTTTGAAGGTACCTATCCATTGCCTGAGGCACAGATGGATCGTTTTATGATTCAACTATCCTTTGGATATCCAGAAGATGATCTTGAAATATTGAGAAGAAGAAAGGAATGGAAGACAGATGATCCATCGTCCAGAGCCTTAAAAATACTGGACCAGAACTCCCTGATTCAATTGCAGGCTTTGAGTGAAAATGTAACTGTGGACGATGATCTGATGAGTTACATATCATCCTTCAGGGAGCTCAGAAATGACAGAAGAATAATGGCTGGCCCAAGTCCAAGGGGCATAATTTCCCTTCTTAGAATTTCAAGAGCCTACGCCATGGTTCAGGGAAGGGATTTTGTAATCCCTGATGATGTAAAGGCTCTTGCGGTTAACTGTATTGCTCACAGGCTTGTGCTAAAACCTGAGCAGGTAATGGATGAGGTAAGGCCTGAGGACATAGTGAAGGAATTTATTGAAAATCAAAAAGTACCAAAGTGATTGGGTTTGATAAGTTCCTGGAATAAACAGATCTTAATTTTTTCTTTCATTGCTGGCATCTTTGCAGTGACTGCACTGGTGTCAACTCAGAAGATTCTCTTTGCAGGCGTTCTCTTTCCAGTGGTATTTTCCTTGATCTTAATCTATTCCCAGATGGATGTACACATAGAATATTCCTTCCAGTTGCCCGATAAGATTCAGGTCGGATCAGAATTTGATGTCATTGTGGATATATCCATAAAGGGAGGATATGGAATTGTAAATGTGATGATGCCCGTTTATGATGAAATGGAGATTATAGAAGGGACAAATGTGCATATGATTTACAAGGGGTTTGGTGAAAGAACACTTTCATTTAAATACCATGGAAAGGCAATGAGAAGGGGAATTTTCAAATGGACACTTCTGAAGATTGATTTCAATCCAGTTCTGGCACAATCCAAATACAGGCAGATTTCAAAGGTTCCCGATAAACCCATAACTGTTGATCCCGAATTCCACATTCTTAAGAAAAGCCAGTTCCAGATAATGTCCAAGAGGAAAAAGCCAAGAAACGCCCTTACCAGGCTGGGGCCTCCAACAACAGACTTTGAAACCATAAGAGAGTACGCACCGGGTGATCCATTCAAATCCATTAACTGGAAGGCCTCTGCAAGGGTTAATAGCAGATCCGGTTTGATGGTAAACCAGTATGAAAGGGAGGGGATGAAGACATACATATTTTATCTTGACACGTCCATGATGATGAGAAGAGGTACAGAATATGAAAATCCACTGGAATATGCCATATCACTCATCCTGTCTGGATCGAACTATCTTATTTCAAGAGGTTATAATGTGGGATACTGGCCCATATCATCCAGAATGGTGAACCGTCAGGATTTTATTGTCCCTTCATCGGGAATGGATACCTTTAACCAGATAAAGAGAAGGCTTCTTCTTGTAGAATCATCAAGAATATTCACATCGACCTATCCTGTGGATAAAACACTGGCAAGGCTGGTCATGGAGACCAGGGCAAGGGTTGCCATAATAACCTCGGTGGATCAGCGAAACGAATCGCTTATTAAGGAACTGAGAGGCAAACTTATTGCCCTAGGTGGTTCAGTTACAGTGGTGAATATAAGGCCGGAGGGGATTGTTGCGAAAAACGTGGATGCAAGAATGGCACCTCTGTTTTCACCATCAATGGTTGCGAGAGGAAAGGAAAGGCTGATGGGCGATATAATCTGGGACCCAATAAACGAAAGTCTTGGTTATGCAGCACTCAGACTGGCAAAGTTTGGAGGATGGTGACTTAATTTGAGAATTGCTCTTGTATCCTCCATATTTGCATCCTTTTTATTTTTCCTCATTTTCCTGCTTTCAGCAGTTTCAAATCTTGGATATATTCTTGCATCACTCTTCATTATACTTTTTATCCTTTCCCTTTATTTTTCCCTTAAGATTCAAAGTGATGGGTCTAACTTTAAGCGCTTTTCCAGAGTCAAATTCTTTATCTTTCTTTTTCCCATACTTGCATTGATTTTTTCAAGCGGATATCTGGCAAGATATACCTCATCATTCCTTGCCATAAGCCCTTCTTACGAGGGGTTTTTCTCCCTGTCCATAATTCTGCCCGAATTCTCCGTTCTTTGCCTGATAGCAGAGGAGACGGCAACAAGGGTCAAAATCCCCATGATAAGGGCAGGATATGATTCCCATGAGGTTGAGACTGAGATGAAAAAATTCACGAACCATATAATCTCAATTGGAGCAGTCTCTCTTTTCATATCGGCAGGTTTCATATTCCTTCTCATAATAACGCCGGAAATAGACATAGGCATATTTCCAGCAATCATAATTTTCATTATTGTGTATATGGCTGTAATCTTTAATTTTCTGAGAAAAAACGCCTGAATAAGGTCCAGGGGTTGTAAAAAATTATTTTACATGCTTTGATTTAATTTTTAAAATTATACAATTATGAATATAACGGTAATATTGACAGGTGTTGCCATAATGGTGGCTTCTGCCATTCTTATGGAAGGGGTGGCATGGAGTCTTCACAAATATGTTATGCATGGTGTTGGCTGGTTTTTACATGAAAGTCACCACAGACCTCCCGGTACAAAAAAGGGAATACTGGAAAAGAACGATGCCTATTCCATAGGTTTTGCCCTGATTGCCATAGTTCTAATATTTTCTGGTTTCAGGAATCTTGCTCTTCCATATGCATGGATTGGATTTGGAATGACACTCTATGGCGCAGGATATGCCATATTTCATGACATAATATTCCACCAGAGGATCAAGGTTAAGAGACCCCAGTCTTCGAAATACCTCAACAGAATCATTGCAGCCCATGAGATTCACCACAGATACAGCAGGGGGAAAAAGGGATACAGCTTTGGCTTCCTTTATGCACCAAAGTTCTACTCCCAGCCAGATATTGTTAGGAAATTCCCTGAATACATAAGGGAAAGGGAACAGAGAAAGAACGGGGGTGGTAAGTCTGATTGAACTGCCCGAGGCAAAGAAGGTTGTTGTAATAGGTGCAGGTCTAAGTGGCCTTGCCACATCCATTTTACTTGCTGAAAAGAACTACAGGGTAACCGTTGTGGAAAAGAACAGTGAACCTGGAGGTGTTGCATCAACACTCCACGCAGATGGATTCACATTTGACATGGGGCCATCATGGGTTATGATGCCGGAAGTTTTCAAATGGTTCTACAGCAAGGTAAAGAGGAATATGGATGAGGAACTTGATCTGGTGAGACTGGATCCCCACTATAAGGTGTTTTTCCAGAGCGGAAAATCCCTCTCAATCCCTGACGGCTATGAGAACATAAGGAGAGTCTTTGATTCCATGGAAAAGGATGGAGGCAAAAAACTGGACGGCTTCATCAGGGATTCCAGGAAGAAGTACGGTATTTCTATGGAAAAGTTTCTCTGGAGCAACTATGAAAGCAGGGCGGATCTTTTAAAACTTTTAATTTCAGCCTCTGCAAAGAGAATAAGGCTCATGCAATCCTATCACAGCCACGTAAGCAAATACTTCAGCAATCCAGATCTTCAGAAGGTTCTTGAATTTACAACCGTGTTCCTTGGAGGTTCACCCTTCAATGTCCCATCCATTTATGACCTGATGGTATCGGTTGATTTCGATTCGGGCATATGGTACCCAATGGGAGGTATCGGGAAAATATCCCAGTCCCTTTACAAAATAGCCCAGGAGAAAGGCGTGCAGTTCATAATGGGTGAATCTGCAAGATATATTGATGTCAATGGAAAAACTGCGAGAGGCCTCATGACAGACAGCAGATACATAACAGGAGACTATATTGTTTCTGCATGTCCATACCAGTATACAGAGGAAAAACTCCTTCCGGAAAATGCAAGGGACCATGATGAAAAATACTGGGATAAGAGGGTGCTTGCCCCTTCAGTTATAATGATGTATCTTGGGGTTGAGGGAAGAATAGACAATCTGGAGCACCATAATCTGTTTTTAATGGATGACTGGGAGAAGCATTTCAGTTCCATATACAGTGAGCATAAGTGGCCTGAGGAGTTTTCCTTCTATGCATCGGTTACAAGCAAAACTGATCCATCTGTGGCTCCGCCCGATCATGAGAATCTTGTAATTCTCATACCTGTTTCAGCAGGCCTGACAGCGAATGAAAGCATCTATGAAAGTTATCTCAAAAAGGTTCTTGCTGAGATAAAGAAGCATACAAACCAGGATCTTACAGATAAAATAGTAGTGAAAAGATTCTTTGGTCCACAGGACTTTGCATCAAGATATAATGC
>JAGDXN010000051.1:15708-19927 GCA_023256455.1 Cuniculiplasma sp. | reverse complement strand
AATGCGTATAAGGGCACGGCCTTTGGGCTTGCCCATACACTGTCCCAGACGGCAATGTTCAGACCAAGGAACATGAGCAAAAAGGTTGTGAATCTCTTTTATGCAGGGCAGTACACAAACCCTGGAATTGGAATGCCCATGGTCCTGATTTCTGCTGCGGTTTCAACAGAATCAATAAAGACCATACACAACGGAACAAAATATATTGAGGAGGAGGGTATTTATGGAAAAAAGATCGAAAGTCAGTAAACTGAAGATATTTAAGAAGGGCAGCAAAACCTATTATAACAGTGCCAGATTCTTCAAGGATGACGTTAAGAAAGATGTTATCACCCTTTATTCCTTTGTGAGGGTTGCAGATAATCTGGTTGACAGCGTACCCCAGAAGATAAATGAATTTTTGGAGTTCAGGAATGAGACTGAGAGAGCACTCAGATCTGGAAACAGTGAAAATACAATAATAAACGATATGGTTGAACTTTCATTGAGAAGGGGTTTCAAGAGCGACTGGATCATGAGCTTCCTCAAGAGCATGGAGATGGATCTTTACTTCAGGAAATATACAAAGATAGAAGAAACTGTTGAATACATGTATGGATCGGCTGAGGTAATAGGCCTGATGATGTCCAGAATAATGGAACTCCCTTATCAGGCACTGTTCCATGCAAGAATGCTTGGAAGAACCATGCAGTTCATAAATTTCATAAGGGATATAGCCGAAGATATATCCCTGGGAAGACAGTATATCCCCCAGGAGGATCTGGAAAGATTTGGCCTGAATTCGCTAGATTACGATGAGACATCGGCGAAAAAAGAAAATTTCAAAGCCTTGATGAGATTTGAAATAGAAAGATTCAGGGAATGGAACAGGTTTGGTGAGGAGGGTTTTGCCTATATTGACAGTAAAAATCTACTACCAGTTAAGGTTGCCACTGACATGTACCTGTGGACGGCAAAGAAGATATCAAAGGATCCCTTTGTTGTATATAGAAAGAAAGTGAAGCCCTCAAAGATAAGGATCCTGGCAGATGTACTGAGAATAAGGGTGAACTCCAACAGATGCGTGAGAGACATAAAGGGAATGAATGGAAAACAGATGATAGAAACTGAGTTTGAAAGGGCCAGGGAAGAAATCCACGCTTAATTTTTAGAAATAAATTTTTTATTAAAAATATTGTAGAAAAATAGATAAAATGACAGAAGGGCAAAATTGTAGATAAAATCTTCAAGCGGTATTGTTGTAATTCTTCCATTCCAGTAGGATGTTGAAAGGATTTTTGAATGATAGTATTCAACCACAGGCAGGGATGTAAGGAAATAGTTTACGATAAGAAATGCAATCAAACCCATAAGCATATATATCCAGTAATTTCTGGTTCTGAACATTTCGAATTTAGTTATGATCTCTGCAAGGAAGAGAATGTCCACGGATATCATGGCAAGGAAAAGATACTGTATATCATAGGAAAAAACTGTTATGATAATGGAAATTGCAAATATGGGGATAAATACATAATATGCCATTCTTTCAGAAATGGTTTTCTCTTTAACATAGTATCTTATATATTCATACACAAAGAGCATTGCAAAGGGGACAACGAAGAAAAACATAACTTCTTCCAGGGGCAGATCAACTATCCTTATGCTGAGAACATATAATGGATTGAAATGCCAGTCAAGGCCTGTAACAAGCATATCCCATATTATATAGGGTATGGCCACAATAACAATTGCCGGTATGAAAGATCTGTAATTTTTCAGGTATTTTACCTTCCCTATGATTGAGATGAATAATGGGCCTCCGAAGGTCATCAGATCGATTATGAGATAGGCCGGAAAAATCATCTTATATCCATCTCCTTTCTCAACTCATCCTGAAAGGCTTTGAAAATATTTGTGTTGGGCCTTTCATCCAGAACATCCCTTATAAAGGCGTTCACTGAATTCCTGTAATTGAAGAATGCCCTGATATTTTCCTCGACGTTTTGAAACCCTCTTATTTCGATCTCATAAGGAATCCTCTCATTTTTCCACCTCATTACACCCGTGTTTACCTTGGTATCCCTCAGGGACACATAGGCAATCTCAGATTCTATATTCTTTAAATCCACGGATTTTTCAATGGAATAAAGATGGGCATAGAGAGAAAGCTGATCCTGGTATTCTGGACTGGCCTTCTTTGAGGTTTTAAAATCAACAATAACATATTTTTCAATATCGCCATCCCTGTACATATAAACACCATCTATTCTGCCATCTATATTCACATTTTCATTGATATCCTTTAAAATAAGGTTTATTCCCTTCTTTATGGCCATTTCTGAACCTATCCACTCACCCCCAAGCTTCTCTCTCACAAAACTGTCATATTCCTCAAAGTTCTTCCAGGCAGTTATCTCATCAGGGTCAAGCATGTTCTGTGGCTTATTTTTGGTTTTTATGTAATCTTCAATGTGGGCATGTATCTTCGTTCCGAAATCCGTTGCAGTGGAACTCTCCCTTATTCCCAGTATGTAAGTTTTTACAAAATCCTCAAGCCTTCCCTTTTTCACAGAGCTGATCATTGTAAAACTCAAATTTGGGAAAAGTTTGAGTTTCTTTGATATGAAGTCTGTCAGCCATGGGTTCGCATTTTCCTTACCCCTGTCTCGATCCATTAAATCCTTCAGGCTGACAAATTCATTCTTAACACTTTTATCCAGCCTTACAATCTCAATGGGAATCTCATTGATTCTGTACCTGTTTACATTCTTTTTTTCCGGTACAATTGTCAGGGATTTTTTAGCCCTTGACATGGCAACAAAATCGATCCTGTTTTCTTCCCTTTCCCTCTCCACTGAACCATAGGAGTGGCCAAACTGGTTGAGGGCAAGATCAACCACCACGTCCCCAGGGGAAAGATTCTTACCTGAGATATATTTCGGGCAGTAAATTACATGGTCGAATTGAAGACCCTTGGCTTTATGCACCGTAAGCACACATACCCTTGAAAGCTCGGGAATATCATCATCAACCACATTATCCTGGAGAAGGAATGTGATAAAATCATCCAGATTGAGAAAATTATCTTTTCCTATATAATCAAAGTATTCATTAATCGTGTTAGCCATATCCCTCGCAGTCTGGAAATAATCCGGTTTTTTTGTCAGGCACATTGGCAATATATATTCTTCAAATAGTTCCTTAAGTTCCTTTTTCCCTCCGGTGTACCTTTCCCTGGCCTTTTTGAGATAATCCGGAATCAGTTCAGAAGGGTTCTGTGCAAATTTAATCCTGTCAGCATACATCATGGCGTCCTTAAGGCTTAAATCTGAGAAAGGTGTGTAAAGCATTGCTATAATGTGTTCCCTCTTATCACTCAGCAATCCCCTTATGAATTTTGTAAGTTCCTCCCTGGCATCCTCGTAAAGGCCTTCCCCGGAAATCTTTTCATGCCTGATCGATAGAGCGGAAAGTGCTTTTGATATATCTTCTGCCTGCCTGTTTGTTCTCCCTATAATTCCAAGAGTTTCATCTTTATCTATCTTTTCCAGCTTTTTCTGTACAATCTGGGCAATTATATTGTCCAATTCCCTGTCATCATCGGGTTGCATTATAAAGACTTCCCCATCATAATCCTTCACAAAGGTCTCAAAGTTGTTCAGTTCTGTTCCCGCGTAATCTTTCTCCACATTGAGGAAAAAGTTTGTGCAATATTCCTTAATATTTCTTGAAAGCCGTCGAGTCCCACTGAGATTTTCCTTTTTGAATTTCCTGTTTGAGAGATAACTGTTGAACGCCTTTGTATTCCCCCCTTGAAATCCAAATATGGCCTGTTTTTGGTCACCCACCAGAAAAATGTTCTCTCCAGCGAGGCTGATTATTTCAGATTCAATTTCACTTATATCCTGAACCTCATCAACAAATAGATAAGGGAATTTCTGAAAGGATTTTTTCATTATCTCAATAGCCTTCACAAGATAATCGTTGTAATCATAATATCCCTCTTTCTTGGAATTTTCATAGTCCTGGAAAATATCAAAAAATTTTTCGGCAAAAATGAGCATTTCTTCCTGAGTATATCCTGATATGCCACCACTGGAATTGTAATACCTCTCCATTCTCTTCTTCATGTCATGCCTGTTGACCTTCGACGGGTAAATTCCGTAACTTTTCAGAAATTTTACGGCGTTTGTAATCTTCCCAACGTTGATTATGGTGGGATAATCCTTCATGAGCG
>JAGDXN010000051.1:11391-15698 GCA_023256455.1 Cuniculiplasma sp. | reverse complement strand
CATGAGCGTTTCCGGTCCATAGTTCATCAATGACCTATTCTGCATGCTTCTCAGGAGAGAATACCTCATGAATCTTTCAGAGACCGTGCCGTTATAAAATCCCCTTTCCCTTAGAATGGAAAGGGCAAAGGAATGGAAGGTCTCGATCCTTGGAAGACCTGCGTTTATATTATTCTGTGATAGTTTCTTCTCTATCCTGGACTGCATCTCCTCCATTGCCTTTCTGGTGAAGGTTATGCAAAGAATTTGCTCCGGTCTCGCTCCCTGTTTAATCTTTTCAACAACCCTTTCCGATATTCTTTCAGTCTTTCCTGAACCTGGATTTGCAGAAATAATTATGTTTTCTTCAACGGCTGAATTTTCCATGGTAATTAAACCTACATTGGCATTTGTTTAAAAAAATTTACATATGTTATTTTAAATCTACTGCATACATTTTAATATTATGTTGCATAAAGTGTTTTGCCGAGGTAAGTAATGGAAACCAATGAACCACAATTAAAGGGCCTTAAGAGAATACTGTACAAAAAGTATCAGGATGAGAAGCCTGAGGCATCCGTGGAAGCAGTTTCTTATGATAATGAAAAAAAGAATCTTACTGTGAAGGTCACCCCTTCCAATCCAAAATATTTGAAAATGGTTGAGGTAACAGTTCGTGATTTCAAGGGAAGAGATAGAGTAAGAAAACTGAAGAAAGCAGAGAACAATTTTATGTTAAAGAGTAGAATTTTCCTTGACCGGCAGTATAACTTTTCCTTTTACCTGCTTGGAAAGGATGGAAAATATTCCAGAACGGAAAAAACCATGGAGAGCGTCAGGGAAGATCTAAAAAGAATTGAGGAGTTCAATATAAAAGAGGTGGAGCAGAAGGAGGAAAATGCAGAGAAGACAAGACAAATTCCAAAGGTCAAGCGGAACTGGCCCAATTCCTCAGCCTATGCCCAATCCCTTCAAAATGTGGAATTCAGCATATCCAAAAAATACGAGGATTTGAGAAAAGCCCGGTTCATACCCAACTCCAATGTGAAATACAGGTCACTGATCCAGGGGGCCGGAAATTTTGGGGTTGTATTCAAATTTCAGATAAATGAGTCCTTTTATGCAATGAAATGTTTCACAAGGGCCAGCCAGTATATAGACACGAGATATTACGAGATAAGCAAGGGGATAGAAAACAGCAAACTTCCATTCCTCATTGATTTCAGATATTACAGCGATGCCGTAAGGACAACAGCCAGACCTGCAGAATATTTTCCCGTAATCACCATGGGATGGATCGAGGGAAAAACACTCTTCAACTATATTCAGGAAAACTTCAGCGATTCGGCAAAAATGAATGCCGTGGCAAGGCAATTCCTGCAAACGGTTATTGATATGCAGGCACACTCCATAGCCCACGGCGATCTTTCCGGTGATAACATACTCATAACATCAGGAGGGCAGTTAAAAATAATTGACTATGATGGTATGTTTGTTCCCGCCTTAAAGGATCTGGGTTCAGAAGAACTTGGACACGAATCCTTCCAGCACCCAAAAAGGGGAAAATATTATGGGCCGAAACTTGACAACTTTTCTGCTCTTATCATTTATCTTTCCCTGTTCGCCATATCAAAATCCCCTGACCTGTGGAAATATAACCAGAACGATCCTGACAAACTTCTTTTCGATATCAATGATTTTAACAACCCCGGGGAATCGGCAGTCATGAGAGATATTAATAAAATTGGCGGAAAGGCAAAGAGGTTAGTGGATATTCTTCTACAATTCCTGAAAAATGATCCTGACTGGGATGGTATTGACCTTCAAAAAATTATGAAAATGAGATGATTATTGCGGAAAGGTCATCATTCTTGATTGACCCGTCCGATCTCAATTTATCGAAAAATTCTCTTGAACTGGAATTTTCCCATATTCTGTCTATGGATTCTGCACCATTTTCAAGGATATACTTGGAAAGGGCATCGGTTGCAAGCACAATTCTTTTGCAATTTTCTATTTCTGATTTAAATGACTTTACCTTATATTCAGGCACATACTCCTTTCTCTCATTCATTGGATGACCATATCCGCTCCATACAAGATCGGGATGCACACCAAAATCTTCCGGTGAACTGACAGGAAAACTCTGAAGGCTTTTTCCGTCATCTATGAAAAAGCAGGAGTCGCCAACTGCCCAGGCATTGCAGTAAAGGGAATCATCTCTCACAAGCTGGACACCCATAAAGGTGCAATAAGAACCCCTTATGGACTTATTTTTAACATTCCATGGAAGCCTATTCCAGTTTATGCCCGAATACCATTTTTTTCTGGCATTCAATAACATCTGGAAATATTCAGATCCATTGTCAAGATTATAATCCCCATCCACAAATTCACCTGCCAGACAGGATGCCCACCAGCCTGAAAATATGGAATCGCTTGCACCGTCACAGACAGAATATCTTTCTCTTTCGCTGTTGATCGCAAGGCTGTCCTCAGACTCCTCCTGTCTGTTCCCGGCCTTGGAAAAATTAAGGGTTTTTATGGACATTACTTAACCTTATTGTATACTACCCTCGTTCCAATGTCCAGTAATCTTATGAGATCCTCAAGGTTTGCGTTATACACATATGCCCTTGCACCCGTATCCACATTCTGGTACTCTTCCTTTGCTATGGCAAGCATGGAATCTGGTATAACGCTGCTCATTTCAAACATTTCCTTGGCGTGCTTTTCCTCGGGCACTTCTGATTCATCCCTGGGGAAACTTACGCTTTTTTCATTCTTCTCAGATATGTGGCAGTTCCATATGAGTGTCTTGCCATCAGATGTCTCGATTTCCATGATCTGTTCAGCCACATCCTTTGGATTCCCGTCTGTTGCTCCCCCATCGCTTATATTTATCAAAACCGGTGGGAATGAATCTGGATTTCTTTGAACCCAGTCGTCAATCCATTGCTTTGCTATGGTCAGACCCTTGACCATTGGAGTATCGTATGATGCGACAGGATCGAACCATACCGGGAATTCTATTTCAATATCCTCGCCATCAATCTTCTCCGTTTTCTTCTCCATTCTTAAAATATGGGATTCAAGTTCATTTATGGGAATGGGCTGGTCTGATATGAGACCTGTTGCATCTCCACTCTTATACCCGTATCCTATGACACCAACATCAAAATAGGGCCTCACACCGTCAGATTTTGTACACCTGCTTATTATTTCATTCAGCTGCCTGTTTATGGCATCAGCTGCCTCCTGAGCCTTTGAATGGGTTCCTCCGGAAATCTTTTTACTCATGGACCTTGACTGGTCTACCAAAAATATGAACAGTCCTGGCTTTCGCCTGCTTATTTCAGATTCATATGACATATCTGGATTATTCACAATTCATATTAATATGTTTTTGTTAGGCAAAATTAAAAGATGTAAAATTTATCTTTAAAGGTTCCTGAATTTTGGATGAAAAAATATCAATTCAGTTCTTATCAAAGAAACCTATGGCGACTGCAACTATTATGATCAGGTATCCGATGGTGAAAATACCAGGATAGGCCACTATTCCGGCGAAGGATATGACAAGCATTGCAGTTAACCCCACATTCCTTTTTCTTCTGCTTATCTCCGTTCCCAGCAGAGCAACAACTCCAAAGACCATATTGGAAACAACATCGGCCCCCACGGATACAGTTCCAAAGAATGATATATAGGATGTTAACTGATGCAAAAATATGACCGCAACCCCTATGAGAATCACAAGGAGTGCCCCAGCAATTCCCAATTTGTAATAAAGCTTCAATGAAGACATAAATTGTTAATGCCACCTACATAATAATAATTTTGTATAATTACATCACTTATTTTTCAGAGAATACTTTACACCTCTCCATTCTATGTGTGCCATATTCCTTCCTTTTAAAAAGTTCTCCATAAATATGAATGGCATTATGAGAGTTATGATTAAAGTCTTCCATATATGGGATCTATCCCTCTTAACATTCACATAGAATGCAAATAGATATGGAACATATCCAAGGGCAAATAAATTCCATACGAAGATGGAAAGAGGAATGAGTATAAGTATATATGAAATTATGATTCCATACATCAAAATACCTGCAGCAAAGGCGTATTTTGCGTAAGAAAGGCTTATGGCCATCTGCCTGTTTGACCATTCCATAAATGTTTCTCTTGTTTCCCTGACCTTTACTATGGGTGTTGCCATTCTAGAATATACTATGGAAAGCCCCTTCTCCTTGCAAACATAGGTTATGGTTGCGTCATCCGATACAGATTCAGAAAATTTCCTGAAATTGTCCCCATCAAGG
>JAGDXN010000051.1:3315-11381 GCA_023256455.1 Cuniculiplasma sp. | reverse complement strand
ATCTCCTGAATGCCACTGAACCTCCCCAGACAAATCTTGCAGGTCTGAACTCCATCATATTTATGCCAAGGTAACCCCAGATTTTTTTCACATATCCCCAAAAATTGTTCTGCTCAACAGGAATATAGTATGGGTAAGTACTTACTGCACCCACACTTTCATCCCTTAAGGGATTTATGAGATAGGAAAGCCAGTTTTCTCCAACAGACGTGTCTGAATCCACCAGAACAACCACATTGTCCATTTCAATCTTGCTCAGGGCAGTGCTTATTGCCCTTACCTTTCCACTTCCTTTGAATCTATTATCGGTGATGAGGGTATTTATACCCAGATTTTTCAAAACTTTGTATGCTGGATCAGTTTCATCATCCACCACACCAATTAACTCAAATTTGGGATATTTCTGGTTCATGACCGACCTGATATTATCCTCCATGTCGATATCAAGGCCCTTGCAAGGCATTATTACCTTAACGTCAGGATTGAAATTATGATCGAGCTTTTCCACCCTGCGTTCCCACCATCTTGTCAGGTACAATCTCAGAAAGGAGAAAATAAGAAGTATGAAAATGAATAACAGCCAGAGAAGTTTTATCCATTCATTAATGTGTACCATCTTTCTCGCTCTCTTGCAGGATTCTTGATCCTCTGCTGCCAACCTCCCTGGGGAGCTCCCTGGAGATTTTCTTTCCGCGGAGGATGTTGAATATATCAGAGAGTGATAGAACAGAGAATATTATACCTGTTATAAGGGCAATAAAGAGAAAAACCTCTACAAACAAAAAATACTGGGAAGACTTGTCAACGATAAAACTTGCAAAATTCAGAAGCATGGATAACAGGCCGATCATGATGGTAAAGACAAAGAGCCTGTTAATCTGGCCGAATATGGGCTGCTTCAGACTGTCCGGGTGAAATATGGGAATCATGGATATGAGAACTGTATAGGCAGCCATCAATAATCCCATGATTGTTCCGTAAAAGTTCAGAATGTTGGAATTGCTGTAGAAACTTACAATGTTTTGTGCCAGCAGTTCCGAATGGGGAATATATTTTTGTCCTATCTTAGTTGTGAGCATAAACGATACAACAAAGGATACAATCAAAACAACCCTCACCTTATAAAATGTGTCAAGTCTCCCTCTTAGTTTAATTTGAGCCATTAAAAAGTGTAATATTTATTTATAAAATAATTTTTTGTTTTCATATTATTAAGATAATAAAGGAATGGTTTATGATAATCAGAAGAAGCGGAAGGTTGATCTGTCAAGCATGTCAAGAAATGCCTCGGATTGTTCATTTCCCATACCATTGAAATTTGCAAAATCCCATCCGACCCTGAAGTTAAACACATGATCTCCCTTCCTTACAGAAAATTTGAGATAAACTATCCTGTCAACATTTCTTGAATCTGGAAAGTCCTCCATGTATTTCTTCTTTAGGGAATCGGCATCTGTTATGGTTTCATATCCATCAAATTTCATGTGGAAATCGTGCACGTCAAACTCCCTTAGTTTTTTAATGGAAAGCATCTGGCCAAAATAGTTTATGATATTGGAGAAATCCCCCCTTATTGATACCTGTTCCTCCATTTATCCATTATCAAATGATAGTATAAATTAATTGACTGAATCTCTTTTATAGTAATAAATTTAAAAAGGAGTTGTGAAAAAAAATTTTCCAAATAGTTTTATGTCATAAGTTACTTAATCCCATTATGACTGATGAATTACCAGAGATAAGAAAATCACACCCTTACATAATGTATGATATGCTTAAGGAAACACCAAAAGCCCTGAGAACCACATTGGAAAATGTTGGAAACCTGAATCTTGAATTCAAGAAAAGAGGTGTTACAGTTACGGGCAATGGAACTTCCTACCATTCTGGAGTACTTGGTTTTCAATTTATTAACAGATATGAGCATGCATGGAACAGTTATATGGGGTATGAACTTGAAAAGTATTTTGAGCCTTACCCCAATATAGTGGCCCTTTCCCATACCGGGAAGACATTTTCCACTCTTGAGGCAATCAGGAGGCATTCAGATTCAAATGTTATAGGAATAACCCATTATTCAGATTCCCCTCTGGCTAAGGAAAGCAATATTCCCGTAGTGATAAATGAAAAAGACAGATCACTTTGCAATACGAAGGCATTTTTCGATAATGTTCTTGCAAGTGCAATTATTGCAAAGAAATACGCAGGGGAAGATTATGATTTTAAGGGATTTATACAGATTATGGAAAAAACCCTTGAAAAGGCCGATAGGGAAATGAAAAGTGTAGTAAATGAAATAGATGGCATAAAAAACATATTTGTTCTGGGTGCCGGGAATAACTTTATTGCCGCAAGGGAAACGGCACAAAAATTAAAGGAGGCAACCCATATTCATTCGGAAGGTATTGAGCTGGAGGAATATAACCACGGGTGCACTTCTGTTACGGATAATGGAACCCTTTTAATAATCATATCTGGCCATTCAGACAGGCAAAGAACTGAACAGATTGTTGCGGGAATCCATCATGTGAAGGCAAAGGCCCTCACCATAAATGGAGCAGGCGATTTTGAAATATACCCGGACACACGCAATGATTTTGAATTCCCCATACAGGCAATTGCCTACACTTATTACTTTGCTTACCACATGGCTGAAAAACTGAATATTAACCCGGATATATTAAGATTTGATGAAAAAGAATATTATGATTTCGATATGGCCGTATTCCCTCCGGGCCATCACTGATTTATTTTTTTATTAATCTTTTCAATCTTGTTTTCCAGTTTCTTAAGTTCATAAGGATCCAGTGGAGTACCTCTCTTTTGAAGCTTGATTTTCATCTTTTCCTTAAACTTCTCATCCTTGCATAATTCCAGTGCATTGATTTCAAATTTCTCAAGTTCCCTCATGTTTATCCCTTAACGAATATTAATCTAAATAAAAATATTGAGATTTAACACGCCTCACTGGGATTTCATATCCCAAATGAAACTTATAATTTTCACCTTAATGGAATGATCTAACTTTTCTGTTTTTCATCCAACCTTCCACCAAGACGGATAACATGTTGCCTTACCATGTCCATGGCATCTTCTATTTCCCTCTCCAGATCACTGCCAGTGGCGTATCCATAGAACTCAATTGTTAAAACAGGGTCCTTAAATTCCATGGACTCGGGATGGGATTTTATAGATATTTTATTTTGAAATTTCTCCATGATCTCCCTTTCCAGAGGTGCGATTGTGCTTTCCATGATCCCGAAAACCTTCATGTCTCTGGAAATGTAATTCAGATTTCCCTTTCCTAAAATTTTTAAAATCTGAGCAAGCATTCCTCTCATTTCCCTTGGAACCCCTGGTGTGGAGAAAATTAATTTTTCGTTGTGCTTCATAAATATTCCAGGTGCTGTGCCGTAAAGGTTTTTAATTGGCTCTGCCCCCTCAGGCATAAATGCCATTTTTTTCCTCTCCTCTGTAAAATCAAGCCCAAGCTCACCATATCTTTTTCTTAATTCTTGTTCAACATCGCCGTTAATTACAAGCTTAACATTCAGACATTCAGATATGGCCCTTATGGTGAGATCATCCACAGTTGGCCCAAGTCCGCCGCTGGTTATTATGACATCAGATCTTTCCATCAAAAATCTCAAAGAATCACATATATCCTCTGGTATATCCATGCATGTGACTATATATTTAACCTGATGGCCATTTTCAATCATTGCTTTTGATATTTCAGAGGCGTTGGTATTTACGGTCCTTCCCTTCACGACCTCGTTCCCTATGGATAATATTCCTATATTCATAATCTACGCAGATGTATTCAGGTAAGATACATAAAACATTAAGGCTGACATCATCAGGACAAGAAGCATTACAATGATCATTTGCTTTCTCCTGTCTTCCATTGTTTGTAATTTCCTCTATATATTTAGATTTGTCTTTATTCAATGTCAGCTAATACATAATGTCATTGGAAAAATTTTAAAATAATATAAATAAAGATTTTGAGGAATAATGTAACCCTTAGCTTTCATAAGATTTATAAAAAATCAGTAATAAGGTTAAATGTATTTCAGAGGAATAATTGTATGAACATACGGAGGTTAATTCTGGATGTGGGAAAGGGCTTAAATAGACCCAGCCTTCTTGAGCTTTCTGAGGCCATAAGTTCTGTGAAGGGAGTTGAGGGAGTCAATATCAGTGTAACTGAGATAGATATGGAAACAATGGGCACAAACATAACAATCGAAGGAGCAAATATGAATTTTGAAGAGATTGTTAAGAGAATAGACGCCACAGGAGCTGTTGTTCATTCTGTGGATGAAATTGCTGTGGGTAGCAGGTTAGTTGAGAACATCAGGCGTTATCAGTGAATTCAGATCTGGAATTCGCTTTCACCATAGGTACAATAGACGGGCTGATAACGGCCCTTATGATTGCCAGCAGGGCCATTCTGCAAGATAATTTGATTTCCAGCGATTTTGCACTCAGGATCGCTTTGGGGTCATCTGTGGTGGGTGCATCCAGTTATCTCGTGGCTGAATATGGAAGATTAAGGGCTGAGGATGCTGTGGTATACAGACATTTGAGGCCACAGGGAAAATCAAGGATAAGTACAAGGATTAACAGAGAGATCTTTTTTGATGCGTTTAAGGGTGGTGCCATATCTCTTGTTATGGGTTTTGTAGGTGCATCTATCCCTCTTCTTTCATTCTCCCTATTCCCAAAATACCACTTTCTCTCCCCAGCCCTTTCCTACATAACACTGGTAGTGCTTGGAATGGCTCTTGGAAGGAGATCAGGTGGTAGAATGATTCTGTGGTCCATATCACTGGTCATTTTGGGTCTCTCCCTTACCATTCTTGGATTCTTTATAGAGGTTATTGCATGAAAATTTCCATAAACTTTCTTCCAGTTATATCACTTGTTTTTTACATAATTTCACTTATTTTGCTTTTAGATTCCAATATACTCATATTTTCATATGGAACATCTGATCTGTTCTTTTCATTCCTCATTCTCCTTTGCCTGATGCCACTTGTTGAAATCGTCGCTCCAAGGATGAATCCAATTTTTTCAGGATATTTTATCTCCATATTCCTTATTGGAGTAATAATTTCCATAATTCTTGACTTTACAGAATTATATGTGCTCTTACTTCAGATAATTTCCGTTGCATCTGGAATCAGATATATATTGGGAAACGTAAGAAGAAAATACTACAGAATTGCCTATATATTTTACGGCACCATCATGTTTTTCATATCATCCCTCATACGCTTTGACAATCTGGAACACATAGGTAACATATTAATTTCAAATATTTCCAACGACATAAGTTATTCAGGGATTCCACTCTTTTTTAAGTATGGAATGGTAATTTTCTCCCAAAGATTTTTTATTTTCACCATAAGCTATCAGTATGTATTCATAATTTTGACCCTTGGGTTTTTGCTTATGGAGAACTCAAGGAAGATTATTGAAATTTCCAGAGAAGGGAAAAACCTTAAAAGCGAGGCCTTTGGCCTTACATCAGCTTCCTTTTCAATCCTATCCTGCCAGTGCGAAACCACTACCTCAGTAGTGCCTGCAATCGGTGCGGAAATTTTGGGAATAATATCCATACCAATCATAATAGAAAGCCTGATACTTTCATTGCTCACCTTCATTTTCATTCAGATTATTGAAAGGAGAGGAGAAAATAAGATTTTTAAGAAATTATGGAGCTCCAATCCGGCAAACAGGGTCGGTATAATTTTGTCTGTTGCAGGCATTCTTTTCATACCTATTTTTATTACCGCCGGAACAACATTTGGCCTTGAAAGCAATCTTTTCTTCTATTTTGGAACAAGTGTGGGTGTTTTTGTAATTTCATCCTACATATTTTTTAACATTCTGGGATTTTCCAGATTCCGTGTCAGGCAGGGAAAACTTACCATAATTTCCATGGTAATTTTTTTGCTGGTTGCTATGGTAATCTGGTATGTTCCTCAGGTTCTCATTTCAACCGTGAAGAGCGGAATTCTGTTTTCAATTATGGGAATTGCTTCCATTTTAGCTGGCCTGGTTTTTTCCATTCTTATCTTAAGTTTTAATAGGTACGACAGAATAATTGCAATGGAATATGCAGCAGGCATGTTTCCCGTAATTTTTGTTATTGTTCTCTATTATTCTGTTGTAACAGAAAGCGTCATATGGCCCATATATAATCTCGTTACTCAAGAGATATTTTCACTTGTACTTCTGGGCATATCCCTGCCCTTTATGTGGTTCATAACAAACTATTCCATATTCAGCCAGCATGAAAGAACAAAAGAAAACGTAAATACGCTTTTTTAAATATACCACAATGCAAATCTGTTTTATTAAGGAAAATGGAAAGATCTTCCCAGCAATTGTTGAAGGAAAAAGCATAAGGAAAGATCTAAGGGATGTGGATATAAATCATTTTTATTCTGAGATGGGTAAAAGAATAGAAAAAATTGAGAAAGATGGAATTGTGGTTGATTCCTTTGAAACTATCACTCCAGTAAATCCCTCCAAAATACTCTGCCCAGCTCTAAATTTCAGGGAGCATTCCAGTGAAACAAAACAAAAAAACCCTGATTTTCCATACTTCTTTCCTAAATTCCCCTCCACAATTACATCCCATAATGGCCATATCATAAGGCCCGAGGGTGTTCAGAAACTTGATTACGAGGGGGAAATCGCAGTGATCATAGGTAAGAAAATTAAGAATGGAAATATGGAAGAATCCAAAAATTCCATAGGTGCCTATGTGGTTGTGAATGATGTCAGCGCCAGGGATCTTCAGAATCAATTTTCTCCAAACCTTGGAAAGAACTGGATAATGGGAAAGGCGGCTGACAGTTTTCTGCCGGTATCATCCACGCTTTACGTTGGAGATGAAGAAAACTTCAACATAATAACAGAGGTAAACGGGGAGAAGAGACAGGACGGAAATACGGATGATATGATCTTCTCGTTTTCACAAATGATTGAATATTTGAGCCGGGAGATAACACTGTATCCCGGTGATATGATTCTGAGCGGAACACCATCCGGTGTTGCAGCATCAGGCAAGTTTCCATTTCTAAAGGATGGAGATATTGTATCAGTCAGGTCAGATCTCATTGGAAAAATTGAAAACAGGGTGTATTCCTCTGATTCGTAATTATTCTGTCAGGGAACTGAATACATTAAATCTGCCCTTTCCTTACTGTATATTTTCCCCAAATACGGAGGAGATCTCCCTTAGAGTGGATGAAAAAAGGCACATAACTCTTGTTGAAAACTTTGAGATTGAGGGCATTCAAATATCATCAAAGCAATTTTTTATGGACTGGTACTATTATGGATTTCCAAAGAATTTGATGAAAACCTCATCAAGTTCGTACTCCAATCTGTGGAGAAGCGTTGTTGAACTTGATGGCAAATACAAACCCCTCTTCTATGGAAATGATTACAGAGGGAGATATGCCGCATCTTTCAGCACTTCTGGGCTAACCGTTGAAATGCGATCAAACAAAGATTTCTCGGAAAAAGTAAGGGAAATATTGGAAGGCATAAGGGTTAAGCCACTGAATGAAAAATTCTACAGACTTTCGTTCTACGCTGGAAAAAAGATGAGCGGATGGTTTGAGGAGGAAAGAATAGGGAACATGGAATGGCAGGACAGCAAGGAGGAAAGAATAGGTGATTATTACCCTGATTCTTCGGGAACTTTTGGAAATCTGGAAAGAATAGATATATACAGAAATGTAGAAGGGGATTATCTTTGGGTTGACAGGGCACTTAAAAATACAGGGATAAAGAACCTTTATTATTCTTACGATCGGGAAGGCAATCTTTTCACAGAGGTTTCCAAGTTTAATGAGTGGTCATTGTATCTCCTTTCTGAATCAGGCCCGGCAATTATAAGGCGTGAAAACAGCGACAGAATATGCACAGTTACCATTCCATACCTTACAATGGGAGATTTGTGGAAATATGTGGACATTATAGAAAAATTAAATTTGTTTGAAACTTTTCCCTGATCATTGCCATTCCGCTATTCCATTGGC
>JAGDXN010000051.1:0-3305 GCA_023256455.1 Cuniculiplasma sp. | reverse complement strand
GAATGAACATGAAGAAATAGGCGAAAATACAGAGACCTTCAGGAGCATGAACCTCATGTTCCACACTCTGATTCTTGGAAGAACCGGAACCGGAAAATCCAATTTTATTAAGAACCTTGCATCTCAAATAGGCAAAATAAATGGAGCAAATATCATTCTGATAGATTTTCATGGAATGCTGGCCAGCGAAGTAATTGAAATATGCAGCCATATGGATCTCATATATCTGTCCCCAAAGACAAATTCAGGGAACAGGAAGATAAAAATAAATGTGCTGAAGGGCGCAAGGGATTCTTCCATATCCCTTTACCTTTTATCCCAGATATTTTCCAGAGAAAATTCACTTTCAGGTGGAACATGGGGACCAAGGCTTCAAACCATATTTACTGCAGTCTTAAGAGAATATGTGAGGCAATACAATGAGCCAACACTCAGGGAATTTCTTCAGTTGATAACAGATAGAAAGATGATGGTTGAACTGACAAAAAACTCTTCCAGTGATGCTTCAACCATACTGGCAAATTTAACAAAAAACTGGAACTCATGGATTGAATATTCCATGAGCACGGTAAACAAAATATTTCCCATAATCTCTGATGAAAATATCTCATCGTTCATATCATCAAGGGAAGAAAGCGTTGAAATTGTAAAGGAACTGAATCAAGGTGGAAAACTCATAATTGTGGATGTATCAAAGACAAGATTATCAATTCAGCAGGCGAGGATTATATCTTCCATGATTCTTAACAGAATATGGAATGATATTCTTCAGAATGTAAATATTAAGAAAACAATGGTTATTGTGGACGAGGCCCAGAATCTAAACTCTTCCATAGTTTCGGAGATACTCAGTGAGGGAAGGAAATTTGGATTGTTCATAACCCTCGCATCACAGTTTCTTGGACAGTATGATCAGAACCTCAGGGAAAGCCTTATTTCTAACTGTGGTAAGATATTTTGCTTCAATATGTCAGAGGAAGATTCGAGGGAAATTGCATCCCTGATTTCAGATCGAAGACTAAGGGAGAAAACACTCAAATCCATAATGCTCGGTCCATTGCATAATGTAACAATGATTGATCTCATATCAAGGAGAGGAATTTCAGCCTCAAGTTTTAAACCACCTCTCCTTGAGGTTTCTCCGGAAGAAGACAAAATAAGGAGAAGAATTGAAATAAGCATTGAAAAATATGGTCTGCCTGAAGAAAGAACAGAAAAGGACAATCTTCAACCAGATTCACCATACCCTGAAACTCAAACTCATGAAAAAATTAAGGAAAGATTCATCGAATACTTGAACAGGAAAAATGTAAAATATCTAACTGAAGAAAGAATAAATGGACTCAGGCCTGATATCATATTCTTTCCTCAAGGAAATCCTGTGATTGTGGAGATTGAAGTTTCTGACATCATGAGGTTTGAAAGGGTTCTGAAGAAGGCATGCGACTACCACCGCAGCGATCTCATATTTTTGTGTCCCAAAGATGGAGCAACAGAATTATACAGATATTTCCTTGATTCTGAAAAAGTATTGAAAATCCTGTCTAAAATGGATTCAATGGGAGAGAACACTTTTTTCAACCCCGAAAGGATAACTTTGGTAGAGGAAAGGGACGGAAGATATTACTATGCAAACTCTTCAGGCCTGAAGAGATGGTCTGCCGATTTTTACGGTGGAGAATTCAAAAAAACCTTTTCCTATTCAGAAGGATTAAACATACCTGTTGCCAATATTTTCCGTATGATGGAGAAAGAAAGAAGATACTACACCCATATCCCCGGAGATCCTTTCCATGGTTCATCAAGTGGAGAAAGGATATTCATCACTGATCTCTACAAATAAAATTAATCTCCTTGATATTAATTATCATTCTAATTAAAAAAAATTAAATCAAGAACCATGAAGGTATATATTAACGAAGCAACCTATTTATAATAGTTTTAACATGATTATAATTATGATGTCAGAGGGAATTAATGAGGACAATTTTTATGAGAGCACCTATAAGTATGTGAAGAAGCACAACGCAACAAATAACCCATTTTTGGACAGGTTTGCAAGGGGAGACATTAGCCAAGAGGAATTTAAAAGATTTTCAGTGGAGTTTTACCACTTTACCCGGGAGTGGCCTGCCATACTTGGGACTCTTCTTGTAAATACACCCTATGAGGATGATGCTGCAAACCTTACTACCATACTTGTATCTGAACTTGGGGACATGGACCCATCCAAGAGGCATGAACTTCTATACAGGAAATATTTAAGGTCCATAGGCATGGATCCGGTGGCCCTTGTTAAAAATCCCCAGCTGCCCACCACAAAGGCATGGCTTGATGGGATGAGACAATACTTTGCAGGAGATTACTTCGAAGCCCTTGGGGCTGAGTTTGGCCTTGAAAACATGGCCATACCCATGTGGGATAAGATATTGTCAGGATTTAAGGAGTTTTTGCCAAAGCACAGAGAATTTGAGAATGCAGACATAGAGTATTTCACATTCCACAGGGAACTTGAATCTCACCATGAGGAGGCAATGGAGGATGTCCTTGGAACGCATAAGAGCGATCCCGAGGCAAGAGAAAAGTTTATGCAGGGGGCAAAAGGAATTCTTGATCTTGAAGAGAAGTTCTGGCTTGGCCTCTCGGATAGAAAGGAATAATTTTTTAATATTATTCTAATAAACCATCATAATGAACCTGATTTTTTTAAGGCATGGGGAGACTATCTGGAACAGGACAGGCAGATGGCAGGGAAACACTGATGTCCCATTAAGCGAAACAGGGATGGATCAGGCCAGAAAGGCTTCTGAACAACTCAAAAATTACAAAATAGATTGCATATTTTCAAGTGATTTGAGGCGTGCCAGGGATACTGCCAGAATTGTTTCAGAAGCTTTGGGCATGTGGCAAGTTATGGAGGACAGGAGGCTGAGGGAGAGGAATCTTGGCATAATGGAAGGAAAAACGACAGAGGAAATAAAAAAAATGCTCAATATGGACGTTGGGATTGTGGATATTGTTGGAAAAGACCTTCCGGTAGAAGGCCTTGAATCCATAGAAAGCCAGTTTTTGCGGGGAAGGGAAATTCTTAATTCGATCAATGGAAAATGGGAAAATGTGCTCATTGTATCCCATGGTGTTATGATCGGCATACTTCTTAACATTATTACGGGAGAGGATTTCAGATACAGGAAAATATCAAATTGCGAAATAATAAGAGTTGAGAATGCTGATATGGAGATTAATAAAAAAATATGAGGAGCATTTTTAGAAATATATATATCTAATAGAAAAATCGGTCTGAG
>JAGDXN010000045.1 GCA_023256455.1 Cuniculiplasma sp. | reverse complement strand
CGCAATAGCTACCAAATTCCCTAATCTCCCAATTAAATTTGCTTTCATCTTCTCTTTTTCCTCATCCATTTTGTAACCTCAATAATATAAGTACGACTCTTTATATAAACTTTTGTTCCCTTAGGAATTGAAATTGTTTCAATATTATGATACAGAAGGGTCAAGATTTCAGGTTGAAGATTTTTAAAATTAATTTACCCTTCTCAGTGAGAGATATTTTCCCCCTGTTATCTCTGATTATATATCCATATTCTTCTATTTTTTTTAATCTTCTCCACAAGGTAGCCTTTGATTCATGGATAAAATTACTTAGAGATTTGTTTGTTTCCAGGCTCTCGAATACTGCTATCAAGGTATCTATTTTTTCCCTGTCTATGTCATAGAAAATCAGATTTTGAAGCCTTTCACTAACTGTTCCACTCTGGTTTTCAAAATCGAGTTCTATCAGAGGGTTAAGTTTCATATTAATGAGACTCAGTATGATACCAAGATGAAGAACTCTCATACCTCCTGAAAGATTAACAATCATATCCTCATGAAGATATTGATAGAATATCCCAGACATCTGGGCTATAAGCTCAAAGATATTGTTAATCTCCACCTTTTTTGAACTGAATTTGAGATTTATCGATTCGCAGAAGCTTTTAATCGTGTTTAAAGGGTTAACAGTTTTTTCACTGGAATCATTGGGCATAATAACAATAACCTCGTGCAAAGACTCGTTTCCGTGTCTGAATATTGATCTTAACTGGAACGACTCCTGGAAACCAAGAGTTGTAAATAATACTGTCATAACAATACAGATTTTATGAATTAATAAATTTTGGTTTTTTCCTTTATATTAACAGAATCAGCAATTTATATCTTCAGGGTTGTCCATTTTAAAATGATGGAGAATTTAAATTTATCTTTATTCAGAACAGATCAGGGAAGATGTTCAGATGACCCAATTAAAGGAAAGCAGTGTCTTATAACTGAATATATGAAAAAAGTGTTGAAAAATTTTTTAAAACAGCCTTAACATTATTTTCCCTTTGTTTGCAACATCTCAAACCTGCACATAAAGAATTTATTTATGCTATGGATTAAAGTGACAATGAAAATATTGTTGGCCTCAGATATCCATGGCCAGAACAGGGTAGTAAGATTTCTAAGAAACGTTGCGGAAAAATACCTTTTTGATTCCATCATCATATCTGGAGACCTTGCAGGATGGAAAGATCCTGAATCTATTTTCGGTGTATTCGGTGAACTCGCAAAGTTCAATGGAAAGGTTATCTGTGTGCCAGGAAATAGTGATTATTTGAATTTTCTAGATATATCAAGGGATTATTCCAATATGGTGATGCTCCACGGCGAATCTTTTAAAATGGAGAACATAATATTTTCAGGCGTTGGTGGAATGCAGGAAGGCACAGATCATGGTTCATTCCTATCTCTCCCTGAATCAGAACTTTATTCAATGTCCATGAAGGCCTTTCAGAGAGAGGATGGAAAATTCAACATAACCATAAGCCACGTGCCACCCTATAAAATTCAGGATTACACAAGATATATGAATCATGCAGGTTCAAGAGGAATTCTCAGGTTCATAAAGGAGGCACAGCCAGATGTTCATGTGTGTGGGCACATTCACGAAAATCCAGGCATATCAAAGGTTGGTGACACCACCGTAATAAATCCGGGAAATCTTAAGATCAATGACAGAATTTTTTATATCACGGTGAGAGAAAAGATTGAAGCAGGATATGTAAAATATGGTGATTACGAAAAACTTAACGAAATCTGATAACATCAATTAAAAAATGATTTCCTTAGTTATATATCAAATGTTCTTCAATCATTCCTATTCTATCCTCAAGGTTAATTTTAAAATTCAACAATTATGGAATATTTTCAACATTTTTCACGTTCACATTATTCAGGGCATACTTTTCTCCCCACTTCCTTATGGAATCTATGACGGGCTTCATTTCCTCACCCATTGTTGTGAGTTTATATATGACTGTTACGGGTTGAAGGGAAACTATATCCCTTTTAATTATCCCATTTTCACCTAAATTTTTCAATATCCTTGAAAGTGTTCTGGAACTTATTCCATAACATGATCTGAGAAGTTCGTTGAATCTCTTTGGCCCTTCCAGAAGGCTCTTTATAACACTGAGTTCCCATTTTCCACCTATTATCTTTAATGTTTCAATCACCGGGCAAAAATTTCCTTTACTTTCCATATTGATATCTACTTTAAGCTAAGTAACAAATAGTATATTAATGTAATTATGATACTTGTATATGGAAGAAGAAAAGAAAAATGTTGTGTGGGTAAGTGATCCTGCCCATTCAGAGATAGAGTTCAGCGCCAGACATATGATGATATCTACCGTAAAGGGATACTTTGAGAAATTTACAGTTAAGGCTACAGGTTCCCACGAGGATCCGGAGAGCGCAAGCTTTGAAGTAATAATCGATCCATCATCCGTAAACACAAGGGAAAGGGACAGGGATAACCATCTCAGGTCGAAGGATTTCTTTGATGTGGAAAAATTCAAGGAAATCAGATTCAAAAGCAAATCAATCAAGAAGGTAGATGCAGAGAAGCACATAATCAGGGGCGATCTAACCATAAAGGACGTAACAAAGGAAATTGAAATAACATCCTATCTTGAAGGTGTAATAAAGGACCCCTATGGAAAAACAAGGGCAGGCATTACAGTGGAGGGAGAAATCAAGAGGGAGGATTTTGGCCTGACATGGAACATGGTTATTGAAGCGGGAAAGGTAATGGTTGGAAGCAAAATAAAAATAAATGGACACGTTGAAATGATCATGCAGGAGTGATCCTTCAAACACTCCTTTTGTTAAAATCAATTTATTTTATAAGATATTTCTAATAAGAGATGTTGATTAAAATAAGAATTTTAATATGGAACGGTTTTCAGTTAATATAAGTTTCAAACCTACAATAAATCCGTCAATAATTTGATGTTGATCCATAATGGGCGGGCGATCTCTCATAAGATCCAAAAACGTCTTCGATGGTACAAAATTCCTGGGAAAAAGGATATGATCATTGAAGATGGAAAAATTCTGGAAGTTTTGGATTCTCTATCATGCTCCAATATAATTGATGTTGGGGACGATTTCATAATGCCAGGATTTGTAGATGCCCATCTACATGTTACAGGCAATAAATTTGGAGATATTCTGCAGGTTTTCTTCTACGAGTCTCCAGGTCTAAATTTATTAAAAGTCATACCTGTTCTAAGGAAGATGCTGTATGCAGGCATAAGGAATGCAATT
>JAGDXN010000008.1 GCA_023256455.1 Cuniculiplasma sp. | reverse complement strand
CACTGTCAAATATGAAGGAATAGATTTGGGGAAAGAAAAGCTGGACAGAATGATGAACAATGCCAGATGGCTGACTAATGAGATTTCTTCACGATTAGGATGATGCAGTTATGGTGTCGAGGAAAAACAACGGGAAGTCCAGAACAGTACCTTCAGAGAAAAGAGGAAGGAATCCAGTTTACACCAGTAACCATAATATCAGGCAGGAATTCCATCTAAAGATCAAGCATGTCCTTGGAGGGATATGGTTCCTTTCCTTACTTGCAGCATTCCAAGTATTTTCTATACCTGCTGCCAGTGGGTTAATAGATATGTTCGTTTTAACAAAAACATCTGCCGCAGAGGTCTGGTTCGGAACAGCATTGCTTTCAGGATTGGCTTCAGGATTCCTTCACCACCAGGGGGTAAGAACTTATAAATAGGAAAAAGGTATGATAGAATATGTACGGGAAGATAAAAGTAGACATAATCGACTATCTGTACATTGCAGGAATGATTGGAAGTATTCTCCTGATACTCAATGGAATAGGCGTTATCCATTTTTGAGAAATTATCAATACGTAAAGCACATTTTATAAGGATTTAAATCATTTTACGAGATTAATTGCTGGAGTTACCTGAATAGGTGTTTGCCCTATTAGGTGTAGGAGTGGCACTATACCTTCATGAGGAAGAGTAAGCAAAATTTATATTTATGAGTGAATTCTATATTTATAGATCACTCTAATGCGGGACCCCAAAAGAGTAAGTCAACTCTCATTCTTAAATATATAAAATGATGCTAAGCGGTGGACTCTTATTGGCATATGCTTTTGGTCTCATCTGATGACACTGGGGAAGGGGATAAATATCCTACTATTATGGTAAGATTATGCATCGGCGATCTGTGAGAATGGAAGTGATAAAATGCATCAGCATTTCAGTTTCAAAAATTATTTCCATACAGAAAACGATCTGCTGATGGTTTGGCAACTGATGGTTATACTGTATCCAGGCAATGATGATGCCAAAATTAAACAAAAAGCCCACGAATGGTCCCATGAGATTGTTCTGCATCACTTTGTTTCAATCACATCTCCTAACTCAGGGAAAGGGTTAAGGGTCAGGGAGGTAAATCCATGACTGACTCAAATAATAAATTGGTAAATAGGGGTAATGGAAGTGTACTCCAAATCAATCTAACAATTTATCAATGTGATAAGATCGTAAACCTTTGTAGTAAAACTTATTCCCAATTATTTGTAGATTCACAGAGATATTTAGATCATGGTACTCAAGCCTGAAAGGTAAACACTGGAAAGCATAACATGACAAAATGTATCTTTGCTGTAGTGAAAACCTACTCTTTATTATCATTTTTTGGATGAAATCTGAACACCTCTTTATTTATCACAGCAATTTGAGCCTCCATGGTCATCCAATGGAAAATATTAATATGATTAAATCCTACAACCATCATATTTTGGCAATATTATTACTTAATGTGAAATTTCGTATATCTGGAAAATTATTATTAAAACAAAGTTTGATATTCTTTATTAATTCTCTAAATCACATATATCCACATTACAGTTTAAATATTTCAGCCATAGTTACTTAATCCCCGGGCTTTTTAGCAACCAAAACCATTCTGTGCTTGTTAAGGATCATTTTTTCCCTGTCGAAATCCATTCTCCTCAATTCATCATTACCAAGACTTTCAAGGAATTTCTTAACTTCCAGTCCAGCCTCACTGTTTTCTTCAACAGGATAAAGCCACCTGAGGAAATGGGCAGGCTCAACTAATTCCTCCGTTACTATATTAACGAATCCAGCTTTCTGAACAAGTGATTTCCATTGTGAAATTTTCTCTGCCCTGACATGGGACTGATCCCTTAGAATTTCCATTTTGTTGTAATTCCCTCTATCATCGGGTTCAGGCTCAACAAGGTCGGCAATTCCAAGTTTGCCACCCTTCTTCATTACCCTAAATGCCTCGCTTAGGAATTTTTCCTTATTCTGGAAATGGTGAGCTGCTCTCCTTGTTGTTACAATATCGAATTCCGAATCCATGAATGGAAGTTCTTCAACCATACCGACCCTGAATGTTATATTGAAAACTCCTTCCTGTTCAGACAATCTTTTTGCCTGTTCAAGCATCTGTTCCGTCCCATCATATGCGACAACATTATGTACAATCTTAGCCATTGCAATTGCCGTAAAACCTGTTCCTGTAGCAAGATCAATGCAAGAATCCGAGGCTTTTAGATCAAGAAGATTTATAAGTATTTCAAGATCCTTCCCGTTTCTGTGGCTTTCACTGGCTGCATATTTCTCAGCATTTTTTCCAAAAAATTCTCTATAGTCTCCCATCAATGCGTATATTTAATCCCCATTAATTGATTTCTCTACGAGGTAAAACCCTATATATTTCCCGGTGTAAAAAGTAAAAAATTAAGAAACATTATTTTTCCATATGAACATGAATGTTGGGAAGGTGGGCATTTTCAACTAAGTCTCTCTTTCCGTTTATGTCACACGGATGAATTCACCTAGACCTTACCACGACCAGATAGAGCCTGTAGTGAATATAATGGCAAATGTAACCATTAGAGAATATAAATAGAATAGGACAGATAATCATTTTCTGAATACGCAGGTACTTCCATTTATATTCGTTTCAACACTCCACTATTAAATTAAAGAAGAATTATGGTGGGATAAACAAACTCCATATAAAAACTGAGATTGTTAAAAACCTTTCAAAGTTACAACAGGAAAACAATCTCTGGTTCTAATGATTAATCTTTTCTTCAGGTAAATTTTTAGCACTTTAATTTTTCACATGTATGCACACAAAAAACCAGATGGGAGCACTGGGATTTGATTTCAAGGATGATAAATCTGCTTATACCAAGGAATGGTCGAGCACTGTCAAATATGAAGAAAAAGATTTGGGGAAAGAAAAGCTGGACAGAATGATGAACAATGCAAGGTGGCTCATACAGGAGATATCTGCAAAGCTGCAGTGAGAGGTTCTCATGCCTAAGAAAAACCCACGACTTCCGGTAGTGGCGTAATGAAAACAAAGACCTCTTCTCGAAGGTAAGAGAGTCATTGCATATAACGGACAGAGGGACCTGAAAGCCAGCACCTCCTTCCATTTGAAACGGGAACGTATCCTTGGAGAGGTATCGCTCCTCTTAATTCCTGCTTCCTTTGAAGTGTTCTCTCACTACATTTGAACATAACGCAATGAAAAAGGTCTTGGTTGAGGTTGTTACAAAATGCCAAATTTAATAATTTGTTTGGAATTATACACCTGCGGAAATTAGGTATCACGTAATTATGAACCATGTTAAATGCTATGATTCGCCTCCGGCTCTCCAAGCCGGTGTACAAGGTAGAATTGGAAGAAGGGACAA
>JAGDXN010000039.1:17955-29921 GCA_023256455.1 Cuniculiplasma sp. | reverse complement strand
TACTGTTATGAATACAATCGGAATTAGATAGCCGATTTTATTTCTGGAGAAGATCAGAAGACTGGATGATATCAATAGCAAGGAAAGAAATATATTCAAATATTCAGTGTGATAAATCAATATGGGCCATATCCCGTTCAATATATTGTAAAGTAATGGAGATTCTCCTTGATTAAAAGTGTTACTGAATATTAACTGGGAAAATATACCCTTATTCCAGTAGCCATTGGCAGGAATTAATTGCAAAATTACGGAAATAACAAGCACAAAAAAGGCTGATTTCAAAAGGAAAGATTGAAGATATCCCCTAGAATTAAACCTTGTACTGATAAAGGGGATCGCCAAAATGGCGTAAAGGAGGGCTGAGCCTGGAAAACCTGTTAATATAGATACCCCAATCTCAGGTATGCCCCCAAATCCCTCACCAAAAATCCATATTACCAATGCCCACACAATAGAGATTATGGATATGAATTTCAAAATCCTCTCAGAACGATTAATCAGAAAGGAATAACCTATAAAAATCTGCAATGCACCGGAGAGAGCATCAAACTGGAATGGATGGGTTGCCCATAAATTGTAACCCAAATAAAGGAAATTTTGAATCGGAATATTGTTTATGGATACAATGGAAGGTTGTATTACAAACGTCAGGAATGCATAAGGCATCTGAGGCTGGAACTGGAGCAGTCCGTCAAGGATCCAGAGGCCGCCGAGGATAATGTTGAAGGAGTACGGTATCTGGCTTAATCTATCCTTTTTCTCTCCAAATTTTCTGATTAAGGACGAAAACAAAACAGCTGCAACTGTATATATTATACCATAGTAATAGAATGTCACGAGCTCCTGGCCCGGAACCCCATAGACAGCGAGATCAAGATAAAAAATCTGAATTATGAAAATGGCGAGCAGGATTAAAATTATTGAGAGTACTAAATAATTTATCTTAATAAGTTCCAGTTGAAGCCTCATTCAAATCAATTATATACTTACTTGATATATTAGGATAACACAAAGATTAATAGACAATATTATAAAACTAAAACCAATAAGGCAGGGATGTAAATGAGTTGGCAAGAGGCTGAAGTTAGAGAATTGAAAGTTGGAAGGTACATGTTAATAGATGATGCTCCATGCAAAATTATGGAGATTAATATGTCAAAGCCGGGAAAGCACGGAGAAGCTAAGGGGAGAATTGTTGCCATAGGGATATTCGACAATCAGAAGAGAAGTGTTGTATATCCTGTCAAGCACAAAGTTAAGGTTCCCATAATAGAGAAGAAGAACGCACAGGTTCTGAGCGTGAATAATAAGGAAGCCCAGTTGATGGACAGCGAGACCTTTGAAACGTTCGTAATGCCACTTACAGATGAAGAGGCAGAAAAGGTAAAGGCAGGTACGGAGGTATCTTATTGGGAAGCAATGGGAACCAGAAAGATCATGCTGTAGAGCTTTCAGCCTACCTTTCGCTTAAAAAAATTGCAGACGCACAGTACGATTATGAGGATGCCAGGTATGTGATATTTGGCGTCCCGTTCGATTATACGTCCTCTTTTCGAAGAGGATCCTCAAGAGGACCCACGGAAGTAAGGAGGGCCTACGATAATCTTGAATCCTATGACGTCACATATGATATCGATTTTACAGAAATCCCCATATGTGATCTTGGAGATATAGGTGTAAATGAAGACCCAGATGAGACTGTTGATCTGGTATCTGAGGTTGTGGCCATAATAAGAAAGGATGGAAAAATACCCATTATGATAGGTGGGGAGCATTCCATAACCGGTGGTTCCATCAGGAATTTTAAGGAACACGGGATGATAATCATCGATGCACACTCCGACTTCAGATTCTCCTACATGGGACATAAAAACAATCATGCCTGCGCAACAAGAAGATCACTGGAAGTTCTTGGAGAGGGTAAGATTTTCTCCTTTGGCACCAGATCCACTTCGAGAGAGGAATTTGAGGATCCAGACTTCAAAAAGGTAACCTTTGTAAGGGCCGAAGAGATAAAATCTGAGGGAATCGAAAAAGTATTTCTCAAATATTCACCCAGGATGGAAAAACAGATCTATTTTTCCATAGACATGGACGGTATAGATCCTGCGTATGCACCTGGTGTTGGAACCCCAGAGCCCTACGGTCTCAAGGACACTGATGTAAGGTATTTGATAAGAAAAACCGCCAAAATTACAAACGGTTTTGATATCGTGGAATTTACACCAGACTTCGATAATGGAAATACCTCAATGCTTGCAGCAAAATTAATTCAGGATTTTATCGGGTCCAGAGAAACGACCATGAAATTTTAAAATTTTTTTGGAAAAATAGACTTAAAACAATTATTCCCTATGCACCACATATGTGTGCAAAATTTTATAGCCATAACTGGTCCTAAAAAATATGGATTATACTGTGTAAAATGCATGAATTAAATTCCTAAATTTACCTTATTGTGTAAGGGAAAATCACTTACTTATTGCAAGAAGATCAGATGACTCAGTCATTCCCAATAATGCTTGGACTGAAACGATTTCTTGAATTCTCATAATGTCAATATTTGTTTGATAGGTACTCAGGAATATAACTAACCATATACAGGATAATCCAAATATATTTAAAAAGTTCAGGACCTTAGGGATCTAAAGATCTTTATAACTTCTTAACCTCTTATCATGCGAAACAATATTGTCTTGGATCTTTATAATTAACAATACTTACACACATACATAACCCAAAATATCATTTCTATAGATAAAATTAGAAAATTTTTGTATATCCCATGAAAGATGAGACGCTCTAAATTTTTTACCTTAAATTCCTATTTTTCCTGCCAGTTCCTTTCCCTTGCTTATTTCTATATCACATGGGGTTGGAAGCTTTATGGAAGCTTTGTGAAGGGCCTCTTTCATCTGCTTTGCGCCTTCAACAGTTACTCTTGCAATAATAACTATATCTCCGGCGTGTACCCTTGCTGCCGTTCCTACAGGTCTTCCAAAGGCCGCCCTCATTCCACTTGAAATCCTATCAGCACCAGCTCCGGTTGCCATCTTGTGCTCCCTTATTACATGGTGAGGATAGGGTCTAATCTGAAAATAAAAATTCTCAACTCCCAGAGATTCTGTGAGCTTCCTGTTTATGGAAATCCTCGCAGCTTCAAGGGCAGAATGCCTTACCTGGCAACTCTCTCTTGCGATCATTTTTAACTCAATTGGAAAGTCCTTCTTCTGATTTCCGTGAGTAAACGTGGTTATTTTGGGATAGGGCACTCCTCCCATGAACTCTCTTCTTGTATATGCTGGACCTGTAATCTTTGTGTACATTCTGGCTGGTTTCGTTACCATCGTTATCCTATGGTGAATACTAAGCTATATAAAAACTCAACTACATCAATCAAAATCCTGTTTTGCCGTTCCACTCTTTTATGTTGTTTATTATAATAGATTTTAATACGGCCCTTAAATTTCCTTCCCACAGATGCACAGATACTCTAAAAATATAGAGAATATAAAATATCTATCCATTGCGACAGTATTATTTTCAATCAGCTGGCTGTGGCTCAGCTTCACATTTCCCCTCAAGCTTGCACTTGATAAAATGTCATACCAGGAAATAGGGATGATTGGTACACTTACATCATTCCCCTTTGTCATTGTTTCCTTTTCATTCCGATTTTTAGGAAGGAGAGCCCTGAACTTTGCAATGAAAGCGCCTTACGTTGTTATTGCATTGTTTTCCACGATTTTGATTTTTGTAGATAATAATATTTTCATTTACGTATTTATAATTGGCATAACCGGATTCTTTCAGAGTATGTGGTGGATATCTGTGGAGATAGAAACAGGCCTGATTGGTGTTGAAGGAAATGCTGAAAAATACTCTGCCGCCTGGGCAATTCCATCAGGTCTATTTCCAATTTTTTCAGGGGCCCTTCTCCAGTATGTGGGTTTTAATGCAGTGTATGTACTGGTTATTGTAACTTCCATAATCGGATTTTTGATTCAACCCATGGATTCGGTTGAGAGAAGAATAACGAAGAAGGGTGACCTGAAATTCATACTTCTTCTTCCCATGACCTTTGTGGGCATCTTTTTGGGATACTCCAGTTATGTCCTTGTTCCCTTTCTGAAGAATTCAAACTATTCCTATCTTGAGATAGGGGCTCTTCTGGCCATATCTGGCATAGCCTTTGCCCTTGGATCGATCTATGCAGGAACCTTAAAGAACAACAACTATCCCAAATTTTCATGGATTTCGTCTCTCCTTGCATCCTCCTTTCTCCTTCTTTTCATATCCACAAATTATGTGGTGATTTCCCTTTCTCTTTTCCTCGGAGGATTCGGAGGGAGTTTCAGTTTTTCCAAACTTTTAAGCCTTATAGGAAAGAGTGAAAGCCCCAGGAACGGAGTGTTTTTTTACGAAACACTGTTCTCCATCGGTTATGTTTCTGGAACCCTTCTTGGTGGGACACTCCTTTCACTTTACGGGATTGATGTGAGCCTCCTGATGTTTATCCCATCACTCATATACTCATTCATAATTTATTTCATATATCTAAAAGGGTCTCCTTCCTTTGCTTATGTTAAATGAATTGAATTCTGTCTCGTGACCAGTTAATACGGCCTTGCATTTTTTACATGTCAGTGTGCCATCCTGATTTTGATAAAATTCAACAGAATCGCAATGGGGGCATGTTCCTCTTATAAAGAGAATATCAGCCATCTCCCTTGAATCCTTTATGCCTGGATCTTTCTGCGGTTTTGCTCCATCGCCTGTTACATAATTTGGGTTTGTTTCATTTTCTTCCTTCTCCTTTCCTTCCATTCCATCTTCATTTCTATCAAGATCTGCTGACCTTTTATTCATGAGGTTCTTTTCCGCATAGTTTTTATATGGAACAAGCAGGGATATGAAACCAAGTATGAGAAAGGCAAAGAGGAATATATCATAAATTGGTGATGTCACTTGCTTGAAATAATTAGGAACTATTTCTGAGCCGAAAACCACAAAAAGTGCAGCCGATCCTCTCACAATGCCATATCTCTGTATGAATACCATTATGGAGAGAAAAATCATGAAGAAACCAAGAATATACAGATCAGAAATTGTGTTTAAAAGAGTAAAAACCCCCACAGCTGCAGCAGCAGGAATGGTGGAATAAAGATACAACAACATTCTGTATTTATGCCCTCCAAGAAGGGCCTTTAAATTTCCTATGTCAAAATGTATATTCAGGGCAGTGAAAAAAATCACTGCAAAGACCACGGAAATAATTGCAAAATAAATGGCAGACTGCTCATAATATATGGTCAGCCCCAATTCTCCAAAGTAATAATTTAAGTGGCTTATTTGTGGCGTTATGGAAGAAATGGCAGAAAGCCAGAGGAAAAGAAAAAAATAGATTTCAGAAACGTTTCCATTATCCCCTGAAGCAGATCCAGTTCTGGATTGTCTTAAGAAATATAGTATAAGCAGGATAAGTACACTGATGAATATTATTGAAGAAATTACCACGTTGGAATATGCACCTGATATGCCAAGTAAAAACTTTTCGAGGGCAAAACTTCTAACTGAACCCTTTCCGTATATTAAAAATCTTGCAGCTGCATAAATAGAAATACCCAATGTCAGGGTTAGAATGAATAGGACCATTACTGTGTCCACAATATTTATATAACTTCTGAAATTTTTTCTAACGATCTGCGCCACTATTTTTCATAATACCATATGTTTATTTCTAATTATCTAAATCTGAACCTCATGGGCTTATTTTTTCTTACGTGCCTTTTTCTTATGGAAGATTGATATATTCCTTTCCGTCTCTTTTGACATATTAAATTCATAAAACCGGCATAACCTAAATACTCTGTTTCCATTCCTCAATTTACATGAAAAATATTCCTGTAAGGCAGAGGGATTCCCGTGCTCTTGAAAGATTTAAAGCCAGACTGAAGAGCAGGTTTGGGAAACTGATCATTGCAGGTTTAATCCTCCTGATGGTTGGTGGTATACTTTCCACAATTGCCTATGAATACAGGCAGCCGGAGTACATACAGGAACAGGATATCACAGATAGCCTGAATCTTGAACCAAGACAGGTATATAACACATCAGACATCGGTTTTTCCTATGGTTATTATACCTTTATTCAGATAAGATCAGAGGCAGGTGGAATAAAATGGAGCCTTGTTTCATCAGGAAGTTACGTTAACATAAATGATAAGTCTGTACATTACACTAATATAAAAGTTTCAGGCATCACAGATTCAACCTATTTTACGTCAAAATTAAATGACAGTAATATATCAGTCGATCCAATTTCAAACTATTACGTAAGCTTTCAAAACACCCAGAATTTTTCCCAGACAATCCATATAAGGGTCACAGTGGATAGTCTGACCATGGGTGAGAAATATGGGTATCTCAATCTTGTTTCGTTTCCCATTATAATATTGGGATTGGCCTCAATCATAGTAGGTTTAACAAAAATAGGAAATATGATTATTCCAGATAAACGTTAACCCTGTTTCCTACCTTTCCCTTCACAAGGTTTGTTTTCAACTTCACCTTTCCAACTTCTTTTGTATCATTTACCAGTGTACCCATTTCCAGCTGGTCGGGAAGACCCGCAAGCTTCACAATCCTCACCTTTGGAAGATCGGGCACCTTGGATTTTGATATCTCCATGAGGTGTTTATCCTTAAGGAACTCTTCCTTTGAAACATAGTAATATTCAGGCTTGAGCCCTGATGCAAGCAGTTCATTTGTTTCAGTCTCGATTTCCCTGACTTTTTCTTCCGAAATATCAGAGAATTCAAGGTCCACCCATCCATAGTCCTCGTAGGTCTGGTTGATTCTGTGTGTTGCACCATATTTCTTAAAGGCAATTCCCGCCATTACTCTCATGGCAGTCCTGAATTTCATATGATTATAACGGATATCCCAGTCCACATATTCTGTAATTTCCTTTCCCTTGCAGTCCTGAGGATAGGTATCATGGGATATGAGGTGTATACCATCACCGTCATCCCATACATCAACGATCTCAAAATCTTTCCCTTCTATGGTTATTTTTCCCTTATCATTTGGCTGTCCATAGGATGTTGGAAATAATATGCTGTCATCAACGACCAGATCTGTAAATTCTACAAAAGTGACCTTTCCCTTGCCTTCCTTCCTGTAGTGATCTTCAAGATAACTGTGTTTTGTTGCCATTTAACCAGTTAATGGATATTCCCATTTATCTTTTACTGTATAATAACTCAAATTTTAAAACAATAGGGAAAATCCAGCGTGTCTTTTTAATGGAGATGCTTAAAAGGTTATAAAAAATAAATAGGTGATTAAACTTCCCTTTTTGCTTGAAAGAAGACATCCTTAACTTTATTTACAATCTTAAGCGTGAAGGAATAAAATATGACCTGAAGGTAATGAGAGATTTTGATGATTTTTTTGGCTCTCCCCATAAATTCTACAAAACTGTACATATAACTGGTTCCAATGGGAAAGGATCTGTTGCCAATATGGTATTCAATATTCTCAGAAAGAAATCTTCCTGTGGCCTTTATACCTCACCCCATCTGGTACGATTCAATGAGAGAATATTTGCACAGGACAGGGAGATAGGAGATGATGAAATAGAAAATTACCTTAGAAAATACATGGAATATATAACAGGAAACATGCAAATTAAGAGAAATCCTACCTTCTTTGAAGTGACCACAGAAATGGCTTTCCAGTTTTTCAAGGATCAGAATATGGACTGGGCATCTATTGAAGTTGGACTTGGAGGAAGACTGGATGCAACGAACATCATTACCCCCGAAATCTCAGTTATAACAAGAATAAGTTATGAACATACTGACAGGCTTGGAACCACACTCATGGAAATTGCCAGAGAGAAGGGAGGGATCATAAAGGAAGGAGTTCCGGTGGCAACCGGTGAAACAAAACCTGAACCTCTCAGGGAACTGAGAAGAATAGCATCCCTGAGAAAATCAAAACTCATAGAAAGTTCAACCTATACAAGGTTAAAGCAATTTAATCCAACCGAATATGATTCTGACATAGAGATAGAAACTGATTACCATAATTACAATATAAAACTGAGACTGCCCGGAGCATTTCAGGTGGAAAATGTCAGAACTGTAATAAGTGCGATGGAAAACCTAAAGGAGGGTATTGATCCAAAGATTATAGAATCTGGCCTGAACAATTCACGCTGGCCCGGTAGAATGGAAATAATAAAGAAAGATCCTCTTGTTATGATCGATTCAAGCCATAACCCATCTGCCGCACTTACCCTTGCCACCTCCATAAAGAAAATGTTCAAGAAAAAGCCACTTCTGGTTGTAGGCATGCTTTCTGACAAGGATCATTATTCCTATCTACACAACATTTCATCCTGCTCAGATTCCATTATTCTTACAACGCCAGAGGAACCTGACAGAAGTGTGGATCCTGAAAAACTCAGACCCATTGCTCAGGAAGTGTTTAAATCAGTAAAGGTGATTCGTGATCCAGTGGAGGCCTATGAGCATGCCATAGGTTCTTCAGATTTTGTTGTGATAACAGGATCTATGTATCTTATAGGCGTAATAGCATCAAAATTAAACGTGGAAATGCTTCCATACTGGAAGTAACATAATTTGATCAATATCCTTGATCAGGTTCATATTAAAAATGCTTTTTAGCATTCACCAATTACATAGGATTACCGGTGAGTTAATTGAATCCGTTTGACAAATATCAATTTGAATCCTTTTCTCTGAAAGGAGATTTAACAGTTTTAAGTGCGACTCACGAACCGGAGGAATTTCCACACAGAGAGGAGCAGATAGCGAGAATGGCAGATGCCATGAGTTCACTGCTCCTTGGAATGAAATCGAGCCATCTCATATTATATGGTAAAACAGGAACTGGAAAAACTTCAGTTACCAAGTTTGTAACATCCAAACTTTCTGAAAAAATTGGAGGAAACCTGACAGTATGCTATATTAACTGCCAGAACTATGATTCCCCATATTCCATACTGGTGTTTATTGCCAGGACTCTTCTCGGACCTGAAATTGTTCCACAGTCCGGATGGACATTAGACAGGATTTATGAAGAACTTGTTTCCGGGCTTAAGAATTTGAAAAAGGAAATAATTATTATTCTGGATGAAGTAGATAAACTTGTTGAAAAGAATGGAGGGGATTCCCTGTACCTTCTTCTAAAGGTGACAGATGAGAATCCAGGTGTATCTGGAAGTATTATAGGAATAACAAATGACACGGCATTTTATGAGAAACTTGATCCAAGAGTCAAGAGCAGACTGAATAAGGAATCCATTGTTTTTCCACCATATAATTCTGAGCAGCTGAGGGATATTCTCCTCCCGAGGGTCAGAAGAGTGCTGGGAGATGAAAACTATGACGAAACGGCTGTTAATTTATGTGCAGCCATAGGTGCTCAGGAACACGGTGACGCAAGGAAAGCCATAGATCTTATGAGGGTTGCCATTGAACTTGCGCTGAGAGATTCTGCAAAAAAAGTCACAAGAGAATATGTATACAAAGCAAGAGATAACCTGGAAATCGACATTATGAGAGAAACCATAAAAACTCTGCCTGTTCATTCCAAGCTTGTGCTTCTTTCAGTCATACTTTGTGGTGAAGCACGTCCAAACTCAGCAACAACCGGTGAAGTATCTTCCATTTACAACCACCTTTGCGAAAGGGTTGGCATTGCACCGCTCACACAGAGAAGAATCAGTGATTTCCTCACCGATCTTGAAGATTACGGCCTTATTTCAACTACATTAAAGAGCCTGGGCAGATATGGGAGAACAAGACTCATTAGGATCACAGGAAGGGAAAATGACATGAAAAGGTATATTCTTGACGATCCTGACCTTTCAAATATTGGTGATGTCAAACAATCAAGGCAGTTCAAGCTTGATGAAAGGATCTGATTTAAAAGTTGTATTTCTGATTAAAATTTTTATTGATGGAAGTTTTTGTACAGTATAAGTTCGGATTTTTAGTTTCAATTAATATCCACATTGAAGTTCTTTCCAATCTCAGGGATTATTATCTTAACGTTCCCATCCTTTTCTACCAGACTTTTGAAAACAGAAGGGTCCTGTTGGATCAGTGGGAATGTGCTGTAATGCATGGGTATGGCTACCTTTGGTTTTATCATCTTAACTGCCTCCGCTGCCTCTTTTGGAGACATTGTATAGTGACCGCCTATGGGCAGCATGGCTATGTCCGGTTTATACATACTTCCAATTAATTCCATATCCTTGAAAATTCCGGTGTCTCCTGCGTGATATATGGTGGTCCCGTCCATCTCAATAATCATTCCTCCGGGATTTCCTGCATACTTTCCCTCATAACTTGATGAGTGAAGGGCCGGTACTGCCGTTATCTTAACTCCATCTATTATGACATTTCCACTGAAATTAATGTCGTGGACATTAAGAGATTCATCCTTTTCTGAAAGAAGCCATGCAAGTTCAACCATTGTAACTATGGGTGCCTTGTTTTTCTTCCCTATATAAAGTGCGTCCCCAACATGATCTGAGTGACCATGGGTAACCACAACAATATCTGTTTCAACATCCTCTTTTTTTATCCTTGCAACGGGGTTCCCCTCCAGAAATGGATCCACAATTATCCTCTTGCTCCCTTTTATTTCAAAGCACGCATGTCCCTGCCATATAAGTTCCATATTTTTGCTCATAATTGAAAATGCAAATATACTACTAAAAGCTTGTAATATTTAATTATGACGTATTTATACTGTTTGCATTGAATATACTCTTGGTTGCATTACTGGGGGCATCACTTGGAGTCTCCATGGCGGCACCTCCCGGTCCAGTTATGGCAATGATGTTCTCCCGTTCGAGAATAAGCATTCTTTCGGGATTTCTTGTGGCAATGGGAGCTATGACTGCGGATTTTTGTCTCATGGTAACAATTATTTTATTCAGGGATCTTGTAGACATATCGAGCCTGGAATGGGCCATATATCTTCTCGGTGGAATTTACTTTACCTATCTTGGATACAAAATGATTAGAACCCTGATTAAGGGACAGTCCCAGATACCCAACGAAAATATTCGCGAGAATGGCAGTTACTGGAAAGGGCTTACCACCGGTCTGGTCAATCCTATGCAAATTAGCTGGTGGTTGACTGCAGGGCTTAGCGTAATAAGTAGATTTGGTGTTTCACCCTTTGTCTTCTTTTATATTGGTATCATATTATATACATATTTTGTATGCTATATAATCAACAGGTCCTATGTGCGTTTTGGAGAGAGACTCGCTGTGATTATAGATCTTTTCAGTTCCCTTATACTGCTAACTTTTGGGTTTTACTTCATCTTCGAGTTTTCTTTAAATATTAACATTTTTCCAAGATTATATTTATTCCTGTTCTTTTAATCAAAATTTGAATATATGTAGAATATGCAATAAACCTTTAATATATTGTACCAATAGCATGTTGGTATAATATGGCACTTAATATTTCAGACTTAAGATTTGGCGATGAACTTCTTAAAACAGGCTTCGCCAAAATGACCAAGGGCGGAGTGATTATGGACGTTACCAATGGTGAACAGGCCAGAATAGCTGAAACTGCAGGTGCGGTGGCGGTTATGGCTCTGGAAAAGGTTCCTGCCGACATAAGAGCCCAGGGCGGAGTGGCCAGGATGGCGGACCCTGCAAAAATAAGAGAAATAATTGATTCAGTTACAATTCCAGTAATGGCCAAGGTCAGAATAGGTCATATTACGGAGGCTCTGACTTTGGAGGCAGTGGGTGTGGATATGCTTGACGAGAGTGAGGTTCTTACCCCGGCCGATCCTTTCTTCCATTTAAATAAGAAGCAGCTTAAGATACCCACAGTATGCGGTGCAAGAAACCTTCCGGAGGCCCTGAGAAGAATCTTCGAGGGCGCTGCCATGATAA
>JAGDXN010000039.1:11763-17945 GCA_023256455.1 Cuniculiplasma sp. | reverse complement strand
CACGGGAAATATAATAGAAGCTGTGAGGCATGTCAGAAATGTGGCAGAGGGAATAAAGATGGTTAAGAGCATGGGTAACGGTGAACTTGCCAAGGTTGCTGTAGCCATTACCGATTCTTACATGAACCTCAGAAGGGAAACGCTCGGTGGACTTACACAGAAAGAGGTATCCCCAGATACAAATGATATTTACTATGGCATGGACATTGCGAAAATAAATGATGAAATCCTTTCGCTCCTGAAAGATGTGAAGAGAATGGGCAGACTCCCGGTAGTCAACTTCGCAGCAGGAGGAATTGCAACCCCGGCAGACGCTGCACTGATGATGAAGATGGGGATGGATGGAGTTTTTGTTGGAAGTGGAATATTCAAATCCCCAGATCCCATAAGGATGGCCAAGGCCATTGTGGATGCGGTGGAGAACTACGAGGATTACAGAATGATAGGAAACGTATCCATAGGTCTTCCTGCAATGGATGGAAGAAACATCGAGGATATACCAAAAGAGCAGAGACTTGCAGAAAGAGGCATATAAAACAGATAATAAATGTTACAGGTTTTCTCACAAAACTATATTTTGCTTGTATCAGCAGTTCTGGTTTTGCTTTTTATCCTTTCACAAATTTTACACATCTTTGACCTGAAAGGTGCGATTGCCGCAGTGGTTCTTGGTGCAGTGGTATCCTTCCTCGGCTATATAACATGGCTTATACTTCTCATAATTTTTGCCCTGTCTTCCCATATTGTAACTAAATATAGATTCCAGTACAAAAAAGAACACAAATATCAGGAAGGGGAACTTGGTGAGAGAAGGATAGGCAATGTGGTGTATGCAGGAGCCATTGGACTGATAGTTGCTGTTGCAAATTTTATATCACCATACCATCTTCCATACTTTCTTCTCTTTTCAGCATCCTTCGCGGCCATTGCTGCAGATACCTTTGCATCAGAAATAGGAACTCTGGATTCCAACACCTATATGATAACAACGTTTAAAAGAACCAATACGGGTATAAATGGAGGAGTTTCAGTTCTTGGTGAAATTGCAGCCCTTGCAGGTGCATCTATTATAGGACTTTCCTATTCCCTGATGTCCATAAACCAGCATGTTTACCTGGATTTTCTTGCCATTACCATAGCCGGCTTTATCAGCTGTCAGGTTGATTCTCTCTTAGGAGCTCTTTTCGAAAACGATGGGAAACTTAGCAAAGGACAGGTTAATTTTCTTGCATCCTTCTCGGCAATTCTATTTGTAATACCTTTCTTTGCATATATTCATTGAGTCTCCGTGATTTTTGTTGAAATAAATCCACAAAAAATTAAATTGAAAATGAAAAATTTTTAATTTGTCTCTTGAGATTTCTGAAAAAAGATTATAAATTATCTTCCCTGAAGGGAGCGCATCAGGTAATATTCTCTCTCCATCGATATGGTGCTTCTTATCTCCTTCAATCTGTTCTTTCTAACCAGAGGGAGAAAGTGGCTGCTTGTTGTGTTAATATAATTTGAAGAATCCTCCAAAAAACGCTCGTCTCTGAGAATGACATCGCAATTATGACCTTCCTTAGCCAGACCCACTGTAAAATGGGGGAAACGGGTTGAAGTCAGTGAAAAACCCATTAAGGGCTCAAAATCCATATCCAGTAAGAATTCTGAGTCTGATCTTGCCAGTATGACGTCTGAAAGCAATGCAAATTCCACACCAATGTTTTTTGCCTTTCCATTCACCATTGCAAATACTGGTTTCTCGATGGATGAAAGGAATGAAACTGTTGCAGATGTTAAATCAAGAAAATCTCTTGTTGTTTCCAGGCTCAGTCCTCTTATGCCTGTAAGAAAATTTTTGTCGGTTCCCGTAATTGCAAGAGCCTTTACCTTGTCGTCTGTAATGGCGAGAGTCATTACCTTCAAAAATTCATTAAAAAAATTAAGACTTACCATACCTTCCTCGTCGGAAAGTATGGCCACAACGCCTATTCCGTCTTCCTGCCAGAAGCTAATTTCCTTATATCCTGCTACTTTAGGTGCCTTACTCATTGTAATATACCAACCTGTATACACGTAATCCTATACCGAATATTATAAGTAACGCCCCAAGACCGATTCCAAAAGCGGCTTCCTGTTCAAGGTTCAGAGGATTAACCTGAATCATCAACCAGAGAATCTCTGCTGAAATTATGAACAGTACGGAAATTATTGCCTGGGCTGCTCTTATACTTATATTGAGGCCTTTAACCTCCCTCGGCTGGGACATGGACAGGTGTGCATATTCAGATGATTTTACAGTTCCAAAGGCTGCGAAGGCAGTTGCGGCACCGTAAGCTCCAAGATTCAGCGCGCTTCCTGTTGTAACCCCGTGCATTACATTGCCAATCTGCATTGCGAATTCAAATATGGCAAGGGAAAGTATCATCAGGAATATTACGAATGATGCAGTTATTTTACTCAGGGATGGCTTAAATGCACCCTTTTTATACAGGGCATTCAATGCGTAGAAGAATGCCATGACTATGATGAAAGGCGGAACGAGAACTATTACAACATCACTTGTTGAAATTGGTATACCTGGTGCAAGTACACCCCATGCTGAAAGGAGCACCAGATATATTATGGCAAGAACACCAAAGGCCGTAAAGAAAGGCCTTGAAAGTGGGTGAAGGTTGTTTGATCTATCAATGAATGGAACCAGTATGAAATAGATCAGTGGAATTCCACCGAATACCACCGAGGCCATAAGGGCTGAATATGCACCGAATGCGTTGAACATCTTGAAATCTACAGCTTTATATACGAAGAGAAGGAACCATGGAGGATAGGGCGGAACAAAGGCAGCCTCAGGTGAAGAGGGTGAAACCTGGGGGAATGGATCAAATATGGGTGGAACTCCCATATGAATAACCCTCATTGCGTCTATGACACTTGGAAGGAATATCATGATTCCAAATGCAAATGCTGCAAGCTGTATCATAAAGAGCATGTTGTAAGGATACCATGGCTTGTGCTCAGGACTTGATTTTTCTACTGCGGGAGCCTTGTAATTTACCTTTCTCTGGCTGGGCATCATTCCGTTTGCCTCGGCTAGATAGAAGTGGAAGCCAAACAATGCTCCAATAAGCGCTGCAAGAATTATGTGGAAACCAAGCATCCTGATGAATAGGGATGTGTCCGTTCCGTTTCCAAACACTATTGCCTCAGACATGCTTCCAAGCACAGGCACTGAAAGGGCTATACCCCTTCCCACATCCGTAGCATCGGCAGAAAGTACATCCCCGGTCATGGAATAACCGAAGTATCCTACACCGATGGTCAGGGCAAGCAATATTACCCCGGTAACCCACTGTAATTCCCTTGGCCTTTTGTAAGCACCATTAAAGTAGTTCCTGAACATATGCAGATATATGAGCACAATCATTGCATATGCTCCATAAAGGTGTGTTGTAAGAATGATTTCACCATAGGGGACGTCCCTGAGGATGTACTCTGTGGAATTATATGCATTGGCTGGATCATAATAGAGAAGAAGGATAAGACCTGTTACAATCTGATATACAAATGCCATTGAAATAAGGGCACCTGTCCAGTACCAGAAACCACCCTTTTTTCTCATATAATCAGGTACCGTAGTGAGAGGCAGCTCATTGATCCTTAAGGGATCCTCTCCCAGCACATTTTTAACACTTATGACATTTTTTAAATTATTAATCGATTCTTTTATTCCCAATATCTCACCTCAGCTTGAACTCATCTTGAATACTGTAGTTTTCTTCAGATTGGTTATGGCATTGCCTCCCGTAAGATCCGATGGATGACCGAATACAACCGGACCTATCAATTTCTTAGCGTAAAGATAATCGGTTATGGGGTCATATTTTAAAATCACATTGGGAAGAGGCCTGTACGTAGGGTGAGTCACAATGCCTGCACCCTTGAATGGATTGTATGTGCTTCCATGACAGTTGCAATGTATAACTCCGTGATTCAGATCTCCATTTGTGTTTTGTGATTTAATTGCCGCCTGAACGTTAGCGGGAAGTGCACTGTAATCCGATGGAGGATAATAATGGATTACAGGGGGAATGCATCCAAGATGCTGGCAAATGGCACTGAAAGATACAATGTCATTATTCTTGCCAACCCCACCTGGCGAAGAAAAAACCTGACCGGTGGCATCTATGGTTACCTTTGACGGGCTAACTGGCTCCTTAAACTTAATTATAAAATTGGGCTCATCTGAAAGTGGATAATAATAAATCCAGATATGAAAACTTTCAAACGGCAAATCTCCACTTTTTAATGGAACAGGCGCGCTGTTACCAGAATTGGGATTTACCCAGTAAAGCTGAGTTTCCGGAAAACTGGTGAGTCCAACTGCTGGTGTGACAAGATTCTGCACGACTCCCTTACCCAGACCGCCTACTGCGGCTACGGCTGAAAGACCTACAAGAACCTTGAGGAACCCTCTTCTTGATGGATCTTGTTCTCCTGACATTGTTTAGATATACAATTAATGTTTAAAATTGTTTTCCATTTGATTTAAAGAATAAGATGATAGCCATTATTACCTTTGAGTTTTAAAAATGAAAGATTGATCCTTTCATTAATTTCAATTCCATCTTTCCTGATTCAACTGGTTTACATTTTCCTTTAAATCCAAATCAAGTTCTAACTGCTGCATGTTGCCCATCTTTTCAAGTTTTCTCAAAGATGGAAATAACCTTGCCTCCATTCCTGAAATAAGTTCGTTATAGCTTTTTGAAAGAATTCCAATATTCTTTCCAATCTCCTCCACCCTTTCCATCATCATTTTGAGCCTGTCATGAAGCTCTTTTGCCAGAATGAGAATGTTTCGGCTGTTCTCCATTATGGTTCTCTCCTCCCAGCCAGCACTTACAACCCTGAGGAGTGCAAGGAGAGTCATGGGTGTGCATATCACAACATTTTGTGACAACGCATAATCCATCAATCTATCATCCCCTGAGAGCGCTGCAGAGAACATTGATTCTTCCGGCAAAAATAGAATGGTGAAATTAGCAGAGCCCTTAACATACTTATAATAATCCTTTCCACCCAGTGTCCTTATATGAGATTTCAGATCGGTTGAAAAATCTTTCAATATTTTCTTCCTTGATGCCTCATCCTTTGCCTCCGTATAATCCATGTAATTGCTGAAGGGTGCCTTTGAATCCACTATTATATCCCTGTTCCCAGGTAGATGTATAATCATATCCGGCCTGTTTCCTCCATCGATTTTTACCTGTTCTTCAAAATCTATTCTTTCCTGCAGGCCTGATATTTCCACGATTCTTTTTAAAGTAAGTTCACCCCACCTACCCCTGTTCACTGAATTTCTGAGTATATTGCTCAAGTATCTTGTTTCATCAGAAGTTATCTGGTTCAATTCGGCAATCTGCTTCAGTGATTCTTTGAGAGCTGTGCTTTCCCTTATCCTCTCCTTCTCCATTTCATCTATCTTCTTCTGGAAAATATCAATCGTTTCACTTAGAGGCTTGATTATGGATTCTATTTCAGCCTGCTTCCTTTCAAGCACAGCTTCTGTTGATGAAGATATATTCTGTGCAATGAGCCTGGAAACATTCTCATTTTCAGACCCGGTTTCCTTCAATATATCCATGGCTATGGATTTGGCCATTTCTCCCGATCTTCGGTGGCTTAAATCAGAAAATTTTTTCCCCAGAGCGTATGAAAGTGGGCCTGCAATTATTGCACCTAAAATTATTCCATAGGTAAGGGTTTGAAGAAACATAATGTATGCTATATGTCTGACACATAAATCCTTTTCTCTCCTGTTCTCCTGACATATAAGCTTTAGAATTCATTATTGTTTATGAAATCTTTTTGCATGCAATATGTTCCAGATATATTATTCGTTGAATTGACAAGGGCATGTGAGTATTCCTGTTCACACTGCAGGGCAAACTCCCTTACCTTTCCGGAGAAGACAGATTTAAGAATTGACGAACTGAAGGAGATTGTTGATGAAGTTACTGAAATCAATAACAAAATACTTGTGGTAATTACGGGAGGAGATCCCCTCCTGAGTCCATATTTCAGCTCTTTTATGATTTACCTGAGGCAGAGAAGGGTAAGATTTTCCTTAAGCCCTCCTGCTTCTCCCATTCTGAGTTTCGAATATCTTCAATATCTGTCAGAAAATGGATTGG
>JAGDXN010000039.1:10549-11753 GCA_023256455.1 Cuniculiplasma sp. | reverse complement strand
GCTTCGATGTCCATGTCCCTTGATGGTACACCTGCAACCCATGATCTCATTAGAAACAAGAAAGGTTCATTCAGAGACACCCTGGACATATTGAATCTGAGCAGGGAAGTAGGGATCAAAACTCAGATAAATTCAACCCTGATGAAGAAAAATATGAAGGATTTCCCATTTATACTCAAAACCATCCTGGAAAGTGATATCAAAACCTGGGAAATATTCTTCCTGATCAATGTGGGAAGGGGCATAGCAGAAAGATCTGTCAGCGCCAGTGAGTTTGAGGATTTTCTCAAATTCCTTTATGGTGTTGAATCAAACTTCAACCTTACGATTAGAACTGTGGAAGCACCAGAATACAGAAGGGTAAAGGAGCAAATGAAAGAAACCAATTCAATTTCCGGAGGAGTCTATTTTTCCTATTTGAGAGAAAAGACGATGGAACTTACAGGGGTAGACATATCTGTTAAGGTAAAAGATCTTAATAACGGAAAGCGTTTCAAAACACTTTTTGTTTCATCCTCAGGTGATGTCATGGTCTCAGGGCTTTTTCCCTTGAAACTTGGAAATATAAGGACAAAGAGGCTCAATGATATTTTGAATGACTCAGAGATTTTAAACCATCTCTCTGAGAAGGAGAGATACGTGGGGAAATGTTCCAGCTGCGAGTATTTTGATACGTGCGGTGGGAGCAGAGCCCGAGCCTTCGCAGAGACAGGCGATTTCCTTGCAAGTGATCCCATTTGCCTCTACGTTCCACAAAAAATTTCTGCCAGAAATTAACCCCATTCCATACATTTCATAAATATATAAATTATAACTGCATTTTGTTATTCATTATATCATTGATTTACATATCCCCTTATTTTATATGAAAGAGAACTCCACACTTTTAATTTTAAAAAGGAAGGGAATCTTCGCCGTATCTTTGAACCAGCTCATAAGGGTACTGGCAAGGTCCCAAATGTGGATATTCCTTCCCCTCTATCTTTTTGAAATACGCCACATCCCCTATATTACCATAGGAATTGTTATATTTCTCATGGCGATTATATCGCTCCCTCTTACACTTGTTTCGGGAATACTCATTGACAGAAAGGGTGTAAAGAAAATTATCATTATAAGCAATATTTCCCTGATATTTCTTTTTCTGGCACTCACCGTTGGAATTTTTCTGAATGTTACCGTTTATCTCCTTTATATCCTGCTC
>JAGDXN010000039.1:8706-10539 GCA_023256455.1 Cuniculiplasma sp. | reverse complement strand
AGCGAACCTCTGATGAATATAATTGGGGCAGCAGATAATGTTATTGTATCAAATTCCACATACTATACAGAAAGGAATAATGCATTCAGCATTGTCAGAATATTCCAGAATGTGGGCTTTTCCATAGGTCCTGCCATTGGAGGTTTTATAGCTGGAATAGGATTTGGATATATTTTCCTCATAACCACACTTTCTTCTATCATAGAACTCTTGGTTTACATAAAGTACCTTCCAGGTGAAATGAAGGATGAATCCGCTGAAAAAATGGAGAAAAAGGAAGATATACTGAATGCATTCAAGGACAGACCATTTTTCATAGCCGCCATGCTCATATCCCTTTTTTACCTCATTATGGGACAGTGGGGAACCACACTTACCCTGTTCTGGAAAGGTTATGATTTGATGACAAACTTCCAGATCGGCCTGTTATATTCTGTAAATGGAATCGTTGTTACACTGGGACAGCTGCCCGTAAACAGAATTTTGAAAAGGTTCGGAGATATTACAAAGGTAAATTTAGGATATCTGCTCTATCTTTCCGCCTTCTCAATTCTCCCTTTCTTTAGGGGCTTCCTTTTCCTTGTTATAGATACCTTAATAATTACCATTGGGGAAAATATCATATCTCCATCAATAAATACCATAATCAGCAGAATCTCCCCTGTGGAAAAAAGGGGGCAGTATTTCACATCCTTCCAGGTTATGACAGGTTTCATATATCCAGTGGCTCCAGTGCTGGGTACATTTCTCCTGACAGTGTATTCAAAGAATCTTGCATTTATGTGGTACCCTCTGACAATCACAGGGTCCATTTTCTTCCTTGCCTTCATACCGCTCTGGAAAAAGATAAGAATGTCCGAACATACAAATTAGGATATTTTCCTTATGGTTCCATAGCCAAGAGGATAGAAGAGAAGGCTTATTATGCCCAATGCGACCCAGGAATAGTATGGACTCAATGAAAACATATATCCAAAGGCAAAGGTGATTATGGAACCGACAGCAATCTGAATTGCATTCATTATGGAAATTCCCAGTGGCACAAATCTCTGCTCCTGCTCGAGCTTTATTACATAGGAATATTCCAGTGAAAATAGAATCACGCTCAATGCTCCACCCATTATGGCAGTATAAAATATGTAGTAAGAGATTGCCGTTGCTTGCAGTGCAATGGACAGGGACACAAGCAAAAGAAGGGCTGGTAAAATCCTGGATGGCCTGTTCAGCGACAGCCTCTTAAACACCAGAAGGCCAAGTATGCCTGAAAAAAGGGTGAGACTCCCAATCAAACCGGAAGTGGTCTGCATAAAATGAAGGGCAACAGCAAAGGGCTTCTCATACTCCTCAAAGGTAAAATTAAGCCCCCAGTAACCTGACAGGGCAAGAGATAGAAGAATAAGGGGCTTTGAAGTTATCCTTCCCTTTACATTTTTAATAAAATCGCTTTTTTCTTCCTCCATTGGCGATATGGGAATCATAAGAAAAGCTATGACAGTAAATATGAGCGTTACTATGCCACCATAAAGGAGAAGAAGCTGCCACTGAACATATATATTGGCAACTGAATATATTATTACACCTGCCCCTCCACCTATGGAAAATGCAGTGTTGAATGATGCGATATTCCTTGATGAGTTGCTGTTATCCAGATCGTTCAGCACTCCTATGCCGGAGGAGAAGAAAAAGGCTGAACCCACACCAACGAGAAACCGGGATATGAGAAATATGAAGAAATTAGGAGAAAATATGGAAAATATGACTGAAATGGACATGATTACCATACCACTCAGTGCGGTGTTTTTCGATCCGATCCTTGCGGCCACAATTCCCGAC
>JAGDXN010000039.1:7131-8696 GCA_023256455.1 Cuniculiplasma sp. | reverse complement strand
GAATATGGCGGTTCCGATCAAAAATGCGGATAATATAAGGCCTGAATAGGCATCGGTTATGCCATAAAACGAAGTTATTCTGAACAGGAGTGGTGAAACATTGTACCAGTTCATTGAGTAAAGCGCCCTCAAAATAAGCATCAGAAACAGGCTCAAACCAATTCCAGCCTTTCTCAGAATCCCAGCTCCCCCTTCATTTCTCTCAAGGCTTTCATAATACCTGACCCGTATTGGGCAGCCTTTTTAGGCCTCAGGAATGTCCTTTCAGGAAGGCCCACTATTTCACCGGCCTTTCTTATAATGATCTTATTCATATTGCCAGACATGTGCTGATCCGCAGGCATATTTGCAAACCTTTCCATAATACTTTTCTGCATATAGGGCATCAATGGAACTTTTCCAAATTTAGACGTAATTTTAATCTCTCTGGGTATGGTTTCATCCACAAGCTTTGCTATGCTTGATTTATTTGTTGTTTCCCTTCCATCCCTGAATTTGCCGTAACCGTAGAAGATTTCATCCGCACCCTGGCCCGTCATGACATATTTCTTTTCAGTTTCCCTGCATGCCATATACAGAGGTATCTCATAGGATAAACTCAGAAGGGATATTTTGGGATCAATATCCCTTAATCCCATGGCACATTCTCTTATATCTCCTCTGGTCATCTCAATTTCTTTCAGATCCATACCCATATGTTCACAGAGCATGCGTGCCTCCCTTAAGTCTTCAGAATTCCCATAGAACACAGTATATGGATGCACATTTTTTGAAAATATTGAAAAAAGAAGGGAACTGTCAACGCCTCCTGAAAGCAGCAGGGCAGTTTCCCCCGCCTTCACAGATTGCTCATAATCCTTAAGATATGAAACAAGCATTCCAGCTTCCTGATCCAGATCCACGTTTGCATATTTCATAGGAATTAATAAATAATGTTAAGGGCTAATCCTTCGTGGAATATTTACCAGATACCTCAGTTATAGTGGATGGCAGGTTCACCAAATTCATTAAAAAACTGAAAAACGAAGACAGAATAATTTTTTCGGAGGAGATGCTATCTGAAATAGAGCACCAGGCAAACGAAAATAGATCAACCGGATTTGCGGCCCTTGACGAACTTAAGAAAATCAAAAAAATAGCGGAGGAAAAGGGAATTGAAATTCTCTTTATGGGTAAGCGCCCGTCAGAATGGCAGATGAAAAATGGCAAGAGCGGTGAAATAGATAACATAATCAGAAACCTTGCCTGGGAAAGCAATGCAGTTCTTGTGACGGGTGACAGAATACAGAAGGATATTGCAGAAATTAAGGGAATAAGATCGGAATATCTTCCTGCACAGCAGGAGAATGCATCAAATATTGAGGATTTCTTTGAGGAAAACACCATATCTGTGCACATAAAGGCTGGGACCAATGTGAGAAGGAAGGATGGCCTGCCCGGAGAGGTAAGGGTCATAAGGACAGAAAGGGTTGTGAGTGAGATTGAGGCTTCTGCCATAGCAAATAATATCATAAGAAGGGCCGGGAACGAACCAAACTCATTTATCGAAATGGATATGGCAGGGG
>JAGDXN010000039.1:774-7121 GCA_023256455.1 Cuniculiplasma sp. | reverse complement strand
TATGGCAGGTGCCACAGTTGTACAGTTAAACCATTTCAGAATAGTAATTTCAAGGGCACCGTTCTCAAAGGGAACTGAAATAACCGCTGTGAGGCCAATTAAGAAAACTGAAATAGATGATTATGACCTTGATCCTGCCATAATTGAACACATGAAAAATGGTTCATCAGGAGTAATCGTGGCAGGAGCCCCAGGAGCAGGGAAAAGTACCTTTGTGCAGGCGATGGCAAACTTCCTCAGCAGGAACGGGATGATTGTTAAAACCATGGAGCGGCCAAGAGATCTTCAGGTTGACAACGACATAACACAATATACTGGACTTGAAGGATCCATGGAAAAAACCGGAGATATTTTGCTTCTTGTAAGAAACGATTATACCATATTTGATGAAATGAGGGTTACATCTGATTTTAAGGTGTATGCAGATCTCAGGCTCGCCGGTGTTGGAATGATAGGTGTTGTGCATGCAACAAGAGCCATCGATGCTCTTCAGAGATTCATCGGAAGAATTGAACTTGGAATGATCCCTCAGGTCGTGGATACCATACTCTTTATCAGGAATGGATCTGTGGAAAAGATATTGAAGATTGAGCAGAAGGTAAAGGTTCCCGAGGGAATGGTTCAGGATGATCTTGCCAGGCCCGTTATAGTTGTTACCGATTTCAGTTCCAATGCCCCCTTATATGAGGCCTATACATTTGGTGAACAGATTGTTGTGGTCCCCGTTCAGGGAAGCAGTGAGGATGGGATAGATAGAGGGCAGAAAGTAAGGGACTACATTTCAAGACATCTGAATACAGATGACATTGATGTTACCATGCACGGTAAAAGGAGGGCAAAGGTAACTGTTCCGGAAAGCCTCAGGCCAAAACTCATTGGCAAAAGGGGAAGCAACATATCTGAAATCGAGAAAAACCTGGGGATATCCATAGATGTGGACACCCTTGCCGATGGAAGAAAGAAAGATGTCCATATTGAAGCAAAAAATAAGATATTATATCTTTACTGCGGTGTAGAGAATAGCCTTGTGAACATATATGTGGATGATGTGATGATCCTGCAGGGAAGAACTTCCAGCAAGGGAATTATAAGAATCAAGATCGACAGTGAAAACGGCCAGAACATTCAGAAGGCAATAAAGTCTGGAAAAAAGATTACGTTCAGTGAAATAGTGGAATAAAAATTAGAAAAGGCCGGAAATATTCCCCATTTCATCTATATCTATATTTTCAGATGCAGGGTGAAGGGGCAGGCCTGGCATGGTCATTATATTTCCAAGATATACCACGATAAAGCTGGCACCTGAAGAAAGTGTGGCATCTGTTACCGTAACAGAAAAATCTTCACTTATATTCAGATTCTCAGGATTATCTGAAAGGGAATATTGAGTCTTTGCCATGCACACAGGCAACCTTCCAAAACCCTCATCTTCAAATTCCTGCAGTTTTTTCTCCACACCCTTTTTAAATATAACGGCACCTGCTCCGTACACATTCTTTGCAATTTTTTCTATCTTTGTTCTGATTGGATCTTCAAGTGAATATACATAATCGGGTTTCCTTTCGCCGGATCCGGTTGCTTCCATAACCTTCTTTGCAAGATCCAGACCTCCTGCAGATCCTTCGCTGTATACGGTGGATAATGCCCATTTCACGCCCTCCCCATCCAGAAGCTCTCCAAGCCTTTTTATTTCCTTTTCCGTATCATTTTTGAATCTGTTTATGGCTATTACGGGCGTGAAGCCGAAATTTTTTATTATCCTTATATGAGCCTTCAGGTTATCAAACCCTTTTTCCAATGCATCCACATTTTCCTTGTTGTAATCCACTGCACCTCCATGATATTTCAAACTTCTGATTGTGGCCACCACAACCACAGCTGAAATCTTCAGATCCTTTGTTCTGGAAACAATGTCGAAAAACTTCTCTGCACCAAGGTCCGAGCCAAACCCTGCCTCTGTGACAACATAATCTGCTGAGGCCATGCCTACCCTTGCGGCTATGATGCTTGAAGTGCCATGGGCAATATTTCCAAAAGGTCCTGTGTGGACAAGGGCAGGTGTGCCCTCAAGTGTTTGAACAAGATTGGGTTTCAGGGCATCGGACAGAATGGCTGCCATGGCACCCTCCGCCTTGAGATCCCTTGCATATATGCTCTTTCCATCCATATTCTTTCCAATGTATATTTTTCCCAGCCTTTCCTTTAAATCCTTGTAATCACCTGATAAGCCAAGTATGGCCATAATCTCAGATGCGGGCACAATCAAAAAGGAATCCTTTGCCAGTATTCCCGATTCCCTTCCTTCCACACCAACAATTATCTTTCTCAATGACCTGTCGTTCATATCTATGGTTCTTGGGAAGCTGATTTTGTTAGGATCAATCCTCAGATGATTTCCATGGTACATGTGGTTGTTAATCAACGCGCTTAAAAGGTTGTGTGCCTGGGATATGGCATAAAAGTCCCCTGTAAAGGAAAGATTTATCTTGTCCGATGGCTGAAGTGTTGATTTTCCACCCCCTGTGGCCCCGCCCTTTATACCAAAAACGGGTCCCATTGAGGGTTGCCTCAAGGATACAACGTTCTTGATCCCTGTCTTCCAGAGTGCCATGGAAAGACCTATGGATGTGGTTGTTTTTCCCTCCCCTGCAGGTGTGGGGCTGATGGCGGTAACAAGAATCAACTTACCGGATTTTCTGTGATCCTTAAGAAAATTTAAAAAATCTATCTTTGCCATATATTTTCCATAAATTTCAAGGTAATTCTCAAGACCTGCCTTTTCTGCAACTTTCTGAATATTTTCCATAATATCTCCTAAACATCATATATGGACATATATTTTTTGAGGTTTACATGTTAGATTAATTTATTATACGTGAATCTTATTAGTATTTACCTAATATGTCAGATGAGATCAGGATAACAAAAAAGGAAAGGGATGCCCTCATTATTCTTGGAAACCACATAGATGAGGAATTTCCTGTAAGACTTGTGGACCTTTCGGATGAGATGTCGCTGAAACCCCCCACAATTTTAAATCTGCTCAAACGTCTCGAAGATAAGGGATATGTGGAAAGGGAAAAGGGTATGACTGTACTGACAAAGAGCGGAGTTTCAAGGTACAGGGAAATAGTCGAAAACCACAGAATACTTGAGACCCTGATGGTAAAGAACGGGATGGATCTTGACAGGGCCTGCGTGATCAGTGAAAATATAGATTTTCTAATTGATCATGAAAGTATAGATAACATATTTGAAAAGATTGGAAAACCCAGTAAGTGCCCACACGGAAGAAAAATTGAGCAGTTTCACGAATAAAGTTAAGTGTAATGTTTTTGAAAAAATTGTAATAGATTATTTTTTAAACCTCTGATCCTTTGTATATATTCAGATTGTTTAAAGAGAAAGTTCCCCGGGTACCTTTGGAAAGGGGTGCACATCCTCAATTCTCTTAAACCCGCATATATACCTTACAAACCTCTCTATTCCTATGCCAAAGCCCGTGGACAGTTCTAACCCTGATTGAGCTATTTCAAGGAACCAGTGGAACTGCTCAAAGGTCTGTCCCTTCTTTATGATCCTTTCCCTGATCCTCTCTATCTTATATTCCCTTTCACCACCACTCAAAGCCTCTCCAAACCCTTCAGGATAAATGAGGTCCATGTCTCTCAGTATGCCCGGTTCGTCATCCTTTTCCCTGTCGTAAAACTCTCTGCTTTCAAGAGGGATATCAATAATCCAGAAGGGCTCCGAGGATTCTTTGGATAGCTTTGCTTCAAAATCATCCCCGTATTTCTCCTGAAGATCCAGATATTTATATACCTTAAAGGGCCTTGAAGGAACCTTCAATTTTCTTCCCAGGGATTGCAGTGCCTTACTGTTGTGTTTAATCACATATTCTATGGTCTTAACATAAAGCTCCTCTGCAAGTTCCATCAAATCTTCCCTGTGAGCGTTCTTAATCTCAAGGTCAAGCTGGGTAAATTCAAGAAGATGCCTGCCCGATGCTGCCTTATCTGGAGTTTCAAGCCGTACGTTTGGCGAAAATATAAAGAACTTAGGGATTTCCTGAACAAGAATCTGTTTGTGAAATATCATACTCTTTGTCAGTGAATATTTATAATCACCATACATGAAAGAGGGATCATATACGGGATGGTTAAGGGGATCAGTTACGATGGAGAATATGACAGGAGGAGCTTCGAGAAATCCCTTGCTGATCAAAGTTTCAGCCAGAACCCTTCTAACCGAGGTGTTAATTTCCAGTGCACTTTTCAAACTTTCCTTTTTCAACCTTTCAAGAGCCAATGAAACAACCTGTGTGTCCATGGGTAAACCTATGATATGTTTGTATAATACAATTTGTCTGATGAAATGGACAAATTGTTTAATTAATTCATAATTTAGTCGTAAAAAGTTGACGATATACATAAAATATAAATCTAATAACGACATTGCTTGTCATGGATGAAAAAGACAGAAAAATACTGTCATACCTCATGGAAAGAGGGAGGGATAAGATCGCGGATATCTCAAGAAATCTGGATATCCCAAGGATAACCGTTCATGAAAGAATACAGGGAATGATTGAAAGGGGCACAATTAAAAAATTTACAGTTGTCCCTGATTATGCTGAGATTGGAATTCCGGTTGTAGCGTTTATCTTAGTATCATTCAGGCCCACAGGCAAGATTACGCAGAGAGATGTGGCAAAGTCAATTTCCATGCTGAGAGAGGTGGAGGAAGTTTACATCATCGCAGGCCAGTGGGATATTCTGGTCAAGGTGAGGGCTGCGAGCAACGAGGAGGTTGGGAAACTGGTTCTGGACAAGCTCAGGGCAATTGAGGGAGTTGAAAAGAGCGAAACCATAAGTGTGTTTTCTGTTGTTAAGTAAAAACTCTGATCTCAACATTTCCTTTTATATCCATAATATTGGAAAATTTCCTATTTACAAAAAAATAGTTTTTAATCATAGAAAATGTGCAGAATTTAATTGAATAATGATAAAATCTTGCAAGAATGCCTTTATCCTTGATTTAATCTTAAATTTTTTTTCAATCTGATGAAGATTATTAATCTTAACTTAAAATAAACTGGAATTTGTTTTAAAAAAAATATTTTATTCAATTTAACCTTTACATTTTGCAGCCTTAATAGATTTAAGTAGTAACATACCATAGCAGGGATTAAGAAATTTTATGGATAACGTCAGGACAGTTACACTTGCATCAATCTTCAGATCACTTTCCTATTCAACCATATGGATATTCAGCTCAATTTACATAACAATTTATCTGGGTATGCCAGTATTTTTTTCAGCCATTCTTTTCTTTGTAGGGGGAAGCCTTTCATCCTTCGGGCAGGTCGCAGGAGGAAGACTTGGTGACAGGCTTGGACACAAATATGTTTTTGTTTCGACTGGCGCAATAATTACAATTTTAATGGCACTGCTCTCAGTTTTTCATGGAATAAGCAATGATTTCCAGAACTATTTCATATTTGTTTCCATTCTCATGATGGTCAATGCCTTTCAGTCCCCTTCTGCCAATGCCCTTGTATCAAATTCCAGCTCTGTACAGTTAAAGGGTTTTTCCATAATCAGGGTTGGAAACAATATTGGCTGGGGGTTTGGCCCAGCCATAGGAGGCTATATCATACAAACTTATGGTTTTGAGGCCCTCTTCAGATATGCCCTTGTCATGACTGTTATCTCTTTTCTCATATCACTGATGGTTTCAAACACGACCATAACAACAAGAAAAAAAATGTCCTTCAAAACAAGTAATCTTTCCCTCATAATTATATCTGTTGCTGCCCTTCTTCTATTTACAGTTCAGGCACAGGAAACTGTCACTCTTTCAATTTTTTCAAACGGTGTCCTTTCTGGAAATTACACATATATAGGATTCATTTACATGACAAACGGCATATTTGTCATAATGCTTCAACCCTTAATTTACCTGCTTTCCAGGAAAATTAAACCCTATTATTCCCTTCTTTCTGGGTCCTTTATCTATACCCTTGGATACACATCCTTTGGACTTGACCACAATTTCCTCCAGTTGATTCTTTCAACAATTATTTTCACCCTTGGTGAAGATCTGGCGTTCCCTGCAGGATATACCATGATCGCAGAAATTTCAAGAAAGGAAAGGGTTGGGACAAATATTGGTATTTATAATGCCTTTATGTCCGCTGGAAGGTCCATAGGACCGCTCTTTGGAGGCTATGCCCTTTCTATCCATCTTAGTTCCATATGGCTATGGTTAATCGTAACCATCCCGGGCTATGTTTCATGCATAATTCTTGTTTTTTCATATTGGATTATTGAAAGATACAGATTAAG
>JAGDXN010000039.1:0-764 GCA_023256455.1 Cuniculiplasma sp. | reverse complement strand
TAGTATTCTACTAATATTTAAATAAGAAATGCCAATTCCTAAAAATGCTCCAGATTTCAAACCTGAGTGCAGGTTATAAGAATATAGAAGGATATGTTGAAAAAATTAAAGATATCAATATCAGGATTGGAGAAGGAGAAATTGTTGGAATAATAGGGGAAAGTGGGTCAGGCAAAACCACCCTTGCAAGGGCACTGGCAGGAGAACTTTTTAGAAGCAGTGGTGACATATATTATAATGGAGAAGGGTTTATGTAAGGCAGGAATCACTTAACATCCTCAGGCCGAAATATTCTGTTGAATTCCAGATCAAAAAGCTTTTCAAGGGCGGAAAATATGACAGTGAAAAATTGCGCAGAATTTTTGAATACCTGCATCTGGATATGGATATAATTAAGGAATTGCCTGAAAAATTAAGCGATGGCACAAAACACAGAGTTGTCCTTGCCATGGCATGCCTGGTTGAACCTGAAATTTTAATTCTTGATGAACCCACCACAGGGCTGGACTTTGAGAGTTCACTTGGCTTGCTCAAACTTTTAAAGGAAATGAAAGAGCACACTTCAACATTGTTCCTCAGTAATGACGTAATTCCAGTTTTTCAGATATGCGACAGAATTTATGTGATGGATAAGGGAATGATCGTAGAAGATGGGGGATGGGATGAAATACTGGAGAAACCTCACCATCCCCACACATATGATCTTGTAAGTTATATACCGGAATTTAACAACAGAAATAAACAATTTATTAGAACCTATAATG
>JAGDXN010000003.1:1765-3657 GCA_023256455.1 Cuniculiplasma sp. | reverse complement strand
ATCAATAAATTCAATCCCACTCAATTGTTAATTTTATTGACTTGGGTTCTGATTTTTCAATTTAGTTATTTTGAGAATTCTGATAGTTTATTGTTTAGGATATCAACATCTATTTTTCCTGATTTTTTCATATCTTCATAGAATTCCTTTAGGAGGTGATTGCTGCCTTTTCCTTCTTCACCGTAGTATTTGTGTAAAGTTGATAGAATCTCCAGTGAAAACCTCTTAAACAACTCTTCTCTGTTAAACTGTTTAACTTTAGCATAACCTATGGGATGATCATTGTTTCCTGTCATAAGCAAAATACTTCTCGAGAATTCAAGCAGTGGAAGCAAATTGTCCAAGGTATGTTTAATTATTTGGGAATTATATTTATTATTACCACCATTTTCAATTTTCTCAATCCCCCACACATCACGCTCGTAATCTTTGCTATTTTCATCCTCTATTCCGTTTAGGATAAAAGCGCTGTGCCTGATAACACAACCAAGACAATAACCACAATGGCGTTTTTCATTATTTGCATTTGCAAAATTAGATCTACGACACGAATGTGTCATCAATAGAAGTCTTTCTGTTTCTTTTCTGCCTCCGGGAGAATTTTTTAAAAGGTCATGGACTATTTCAGCCTTTGTTTTTTCATCGAACGGAGTCTTTATTTCTACCGAACTATCTATCAGAATGGCCATTATTCTCTTTGACATTTCCAAGGTGTATGGGTGTGTTGTTATAGTGACCTCGTCGAGAATATTGTATATTGGCTGAAACATCACTGGCCCAATTTCTGATATGACCAGGTTTTTATATCCCAACGCGGAAGCAACTAAAATTCCTAAAGAGGTAAAAACAAACCCCCTGACGTGTTGGACGCTTGATGCCCCCCTTTTGATTTTTAAAGTATAGATATCCTTTAAATTGGGAATTTTCCAAGAACTCAGCAGCTCTCTTTCCTTTTTTATAACGCCTCCGATCTGATTGTATGATATGTATAGGCCTATAGTCGGGTAATTATTTTTAACTGATTCCGAAATGATTCCAGCAACGCTGTCTACTCCGCCAGAGAAGAGGCATACGGTGCCATTTATTTCGTTTCTCTTTACAGATTCCTGTTGTTTGGGAGTCTTATTATTTGTTCTGACATTAAAATCTATATCTATTAGCTCAGTAAATAAGAAAATGTCATTCAGTAACATTTTAAACTCGCCTAAATTTTCATTCTTCAGGTAATCCATCTCTATTGTCACTTTAGTATTCTTGGATTTATTCTGTCCTGTTTCACCCTCTAACTGCATGTTTTTCTTTAGATTGTGTTTTGTGAATGGTTGATTATACTTGATAATTTTTTCGAGAATGAATATACCTTGTATCAAATGGAATGCCTCCTTTTCCCTTTCATTGAGGTAAATCGTATCTAGACCCGGTATCTTAAAATTATTCAGGTCTTGTTCAGTTATTATCTCGTTTTTAATTGAATGATCTTGTTTAAAAATTGTGATTTTCATATTTTGCCTCTTTTTTCTTGATTTCGTTTAATTTTTTATTAAAAATATTTTTTGCTACCATATTTATTTCTTTCATAAGCTTTTTGATTTTTGGACTTTTCAATGCGTCCCAATTGCTTTCCAAGGCCTCAAATAATTTTCTTCGTTCCATCTCATTTATTAATTCCTTAGCAAGTTCAGTGCTAACTTCCGTGATGGTATTAATATCTTCAGGAGACAGAATATGCAGGTTATTACCTTCATTTTGGGCAACACCATATTCTTTATCATAATAATACATTTCAAGTAAATTGCTAAAAGTTTTGATATAAATCTGTTCAAGTCCCTTTTTAAACTCATCTACCATATGCTGTCCTCCGTAACATTTTTTAATAGGTTCATGTGGTCGTG
>JAGDXN010000003.1:677-1755 GCA_023256455.1 Cuniculiplasma sp. | reverse complement strand
TCGTGATTTTTAGTTCCACCATTCAAATTGTGATATCCTTCTGTGATTATTCTATCTTGGATCATTGTCTCTGAAATTTTTTCTGTACTGTATTCGAATACTCTCCTTGGAGTTAATCCTGCAGATTTTAGCGCTTTTTCGGGATCTTCTGTTTCTTTATAGGTTTTGATACCTTTATATGTTGCATATCCAAGAATTGCGATTTCACTAGCAAGAGGAATTGGGTGAAGTGATAGTATTAATATATGAGCGTAAGTAGCATGTTTTAAGGGGGTTGAGGCTATGACTCCTGGCAATAAATTAGTTGTTTCCTTTTTTAACTCGTCTCTTATAGTTTTAGAAACCGTTGTTTTTATTAACGCATGATACATTCCAGCGTTTCTAGTTCCCATTTTTAGTGCCTCTTGCCGATTCTAATACTTTATTATAGTTTAAATATTTTTTCATTACATATTTAAAGTAAATTAGGACTAGAGAGGAAAAAGGGACGTCAGGAAAGTCCTTAAGAATATCTGCTCTGAAATTTCAGCAGCAACCCTAGTAGATGAACATTCCAAGAAGATTGATCTTCTGGATCACACAGTGATCCTTGTGAAATCCGCCATGAAGAACCAGGAACTCACGGACATTGCAATGGAAAATGGAATCGATAAATCCAAGTTATCAGATCTTAATATGAAGAGTCAGTACCGGTTGTTCGTTGAAATGTTCTACTCATCTATCCATACATAATGGCTCATAACTATGCTATGTATGGGAGATTTCTCAATTTAACAGGTATTGAACTAAATTCATCCGCGTAGCAATGAAGGATTACGGGAAGTTCAGGATGCGTAAGGCAGAGAGTGACATAAATATGGATCATACTACCGCAGTCTTTCAATTAACATTACCGATTGAATTACTAGTAACTCCAGGTAGCTGAATGATTCACCAGGATTTAATGAAATTATCAGAAGCATTGATCCCGATTTGCTGAAAGGATCGATTCTGACGTTCGGTCTTGGCCATTATGATCTTAATCGATACATGTGGATTTCAAAGGCTGGAAGATGAGGTTCATCACAAGAATAAAGAG
>JAGDXN010000003.1:0-667 GCA_023256455.1 Cuniculiplasma sp. | reverse complement strand
CAGAAGACGGAGAGTGTCATAAAGATGCAATGGTGCATCTATAATATTTCCATTCACTCTGCCTCTTGAATCCTCAGTTACACCGGCGAACCTCAATGATTCTCCCGAATTTGAAGGGATCCTTTCCGGAATAGGTCCTGACCTGCTGAGAGGATCCATACCAACCTTCGACCTCGGTTATTATGATCTTGAAAGGTTCAGGGAACTGAAGAACGGGAACATAAGGTTCGTTGCAAGGATAAAGCGGGACGCATCATACATGGATGAGAAGGGGTATGCACACTCAAAGATCATAAGGTTCAGGAATGGCCTGACTTTGAGGCTTGTATCCCTCACCGTTGAGGGAAAGCGGAGGGACCATGTCATAGGTATCATGGACATGCCAGATATCTACATACATTACATATACCAGAAAAGATGGTCAATCGAGATATTTTTCAGGACCATGAAATCATACCTGAAGCTGGATCATATCAAAGAGGATTTAATGGCATAATGGTGCAGATGTTCACTGCACTGACTGCATATCTGGTTCTTATTATGATTCAGGACATGCTTGCCCTTTACATGGGAATACCGGATATGATCAGGCTTATCAGGCATAATATCCAGCTTCCATTGAAATCAGCTGGACATGCAGTCAAAGCAACTGCAATATAACTGTAAT
>JAGDXN010000034.1 GCA_023256455.1 Cuniculiplasma sp. | reverse complement strand
ACGTAATTTAGATAGCAAATATGATTCTAAGCAATTTTTTGAAATTAGATTGAAAGTAGGATGAATGATATCATTATAGGCTCTCAAAATTTTTTCTGAAGGAATTAGTATTTTTAAATCTTCTACATTTCCTTTATTTATATGTTGCTGAGCTGCTCCTGTTTGATTTGAAATCAGGTGATCAACTTTACTCTTTATATAAAAAAAGATGAACTCCGTTGATAATTTCTCATTAGGAATAATTCCTACGACAGATTGATTAGCACACATATCTTGCTCAATTATGCTTATTTTTCCCAATGTGGCTCCAGTTATTGCTAGAACAACTGTGCCTTTTGGCATTAGTTTAGTGGCAGAATTTTCTAGTCCATCTTTCGTAATGTAATCAGATGGCTCAATTATCCTAAGTTCGTTTATTTTTCCAGAGTTAATCCAAGGGATATTTCCGTTAGACCAATATTTCTCCTCTTTTGTAGAAGGCGTTCCTCCAAGAACAATCTTCAATTCTTTCCCAAGTTTTGATATTAGCCACCCCTTCGGTATCATCCCAAGCTCTGAATCAACCATCTCACCTCCGCTGGATTTGTATGGTTCACCATTCTCATTTGGGAATTCAAAATCTATGAACCATCTCTTGAATATTGCTTGTGCAATTTCTTCAAGTGTTTTATTCATCTGGTTGTTCAGCTCGATTTTTTCGTCAAGATTTGAAAAAATTTTAGCTATAACTTGCTGTTCCTTGAGAGGAGGGACTGGTATTAAAAGGCCCTCGATATCTCGTTGGTACAGGTGAGGTACAACAGAACCTTCTATTCTGGAATCTACTAAATACTCAAATATAGGTGATCCTAAATAATAATATAAGAAATTTTGAGTTAAAACATTCTTCTCTTTACTTCTAATTAAGAATATGCCAGAGGCTAATGTAGCTGGTTCTCGTAAAAATTTTATATAAGCAATCTTGCCTATTGTTCCATCTTTGGTTAGAAGTATATCACCCTCCATTACAGATATTTCTTTTGACTCTTCATAACGCCATTTGGGGACTCTCTGACAATTAGCCCAATCTACTTTTCCGTCGATTATGTTGGGTCCGTTTATGATTAAGACACCTTCCTTACCAAACTCAGATTTTTTAAGTCCCTTCCATCCTATTCTACCTTTTATCATTACTAAATCTCGCAGCTTAAAAACCATCCATTCCGGGGGAATTTTTCCAATTTGTGTTTCTGTAGTCGTTACGTTGTTAACCAAATCCAATCCTCTCCAGATTCTTTCTTATTTCTTCCTCTAGTTCTCTGGACTTCTTGAACTGTTCCGACAGTTCAGAGGTGAGCCTCTTCATCTTCTCGTTGAACTCCTCCATGTCCTCTTCCCTATCCTCAGTACCAACATATCTTCCAGGTGTGAGAACCCAGTTCTGCTGTCTAACCTCTTCAAGTTTGACAGACCTGCAGAAACCCTTGATATCCTGGTAACCTTCCTTCTCTCCCCTCCAGGCATGGTATGTTTCAGATATCTTCCTTATATCTTCATCCGTCAGAATTCTATGCCTCCTGTCTATCATTGTTCCCATGTTCCTTGCGTCTATGAAGAGTATCTCGCCTCTCCTGTCTCTGAATTTATTGTTCTTCTTGTCTCTTGTGACGAACCAAAGGCATGCAGGAATGCCAGTGTTGAAAAATAGTTGTGGGGGAAGAGCAACCATGCAGTCAACCAGATCAGCTTCTATTATATTCTTCCTTATTTCTCCTTCATTTGATGTGTTGGAACTCATTGATCCATTGGCCAGAACGAATCCAGCTATGCCCGTTGGTGCAAGATGATGAATGAAATGCTGCACCCAGGCAAAGTTTGCATTTCCTTCTGGTGGTATACCGTATTTCCATCTCACGTCCTCTCTCAGAAGATCACCCTTCCAGTCTGAATCATTGAATGGTGGATTTGCAAGTATGAAATCAGCTTTCAGATCCTTGTGAAAGTCACTGAGAAAACTATCTCCCCACTTTACCTCATCTGAATCTATGTTCCTTATTGCAAGGTTCATCTTGCATAATTTCCAAGTGGTCTGATTTGATTCCTGACCGAATATGTGAATGTCATCAAGTCTACCCTGATGTGCCTGAATGAACTTCTCACTCTGAACGAACATGCCACCAGAACCGCAGCACGGATCATACACCCTTCCCCTGTATGGTTCTATCATCTCCACCAATAATTGGACAATGGATTTTGGTGTATAGAACTGCCCTCCTTTCTTTCCCTCAGCATCAGCAAACTGACCTATGAAGTATTCATACACCCTGCCAAGCAGGTCCCTGCTCCTTGCTTCATCTGTTCCTAGAGTTATGCCGCCTATGAGGTCTATTAGTTCACCGAGTCTCTGCTTATCCAATGCAGGTCTTGAGTAATTGGTTGGGAGTACACCCTTAAGGGATGGATTGTCCCTTTCTATGACCTCCATTGCATCGTCTATCATCCTACCTATTGTGGGTTGCTTTGCATTCTTCTGAAGATAATCCCATCTTGCCTCAGGAGGGACCCAGAAAACATTTCTTGATATGTATTCATCACGGTCCTCTGGATCTGTGAGACCGTCCTTCTGTTTCTCACTTTCCAGCATTGTGTGGATTTCATTGAATGTATCTGAGATGTATTTCAAGAATATCAGGCCAAGGACAACATGCTTGTATTCTGCAGCATCCATGTTGCTTCTGAGTTTGTCAGCAGCCTTCCACAATTCCTTCTCTATACCGAGTTCTCTGGTTCCGCTGTTTTCCATCTTCTAAATATGAGGTAACGTTAGAAGTATTTTTCGGGTCACTACGTTTGTGAAATATATCCGCCCCCCCCCCAAAAGTTTTAGGAGGGGCCTTTGAAGGGGAGGCATTGGAGTGATCTAGGGCTCAAATAAATAGACTGCCTGGTAGTTAGAAAGCCTCTCAAATATCTTGGGAGAGGAAAATCCAGATCATCCTTTCCCAAATTCTAAACTTGCCTGGTCTTATTCGGCTTATTATAACTGCTATTCTCAGGACTTTTGCCTTTACGAGCTCTCCTAGAATTGAAATAAACTAACTGTTCATTGAAGAGCTCCACAGGAATATTCACGTCGAAATACCCCTCTACGACTCTACCCATGCTTCCAAAATCACCAGATCAGTATTACTGTTTTCGAGTGCTGACTCTAATCCTTTCTCAGTATCCCGATCAGTTCTTCTAACTTCTTCGAGAATTTCATGCCCCTCGTGGTCAGGGATACCATATTCCTTGGGGGATATTTCCCGCTGTCCGTTCTGGTTTTAATAGGATCCAGTTCCTTTGCCTTCTCTAACTGCCTTTTATAATACCGCCCCCAGAAAAGGTTTTGGAGGGGCCTTGACGGGGGGCGGTGAATGCATAATATCAACACAGGTTGATAACTTTTTTCAAACTGTTATCTATCACATTTCATTCTGTAGCCTGTTAAATGGCTCACTAATTTCAAAGTTCATGAGACATTTGTCCACTTCGATGGACAGCGAAGAAATTCATTAAGGCTTCTAACATTCTGGTATGCACAGACCGACCGGTTTCGACATACCCCCTCTCTCGTTTTTCTTCTACTATTCTGAGTCCGCAGACAAAAATAAATTTATTTAGTCAATATTATACAGTTAGTCAATGA
>JAGDXN010000083.1:13654-31799 GCA_023256455.1 Cuniculiplasma sp. | reverse complement strand
CCCTTGCAAACGCAGGCATACCCATGAAGGACCTTGTGGTAGGATGCACTGCGGGAAAGGTAGAGGGAAGAATTGTCCTTGACCTTTCCAAGGAGGAGGATAACTTTGGAAATGCCGATCTCCCCATGGCTGTTCTGTCCAAAACCGATGAGGTTGTACTCATACAGATGGATGGAGAATTAACGAAGGATGAGCTGAATAAAGGTATGGAAATGATTTTGAAGGCAACCAAAAGAATCAATGAGATTCAGAGAAAGGCCCTTTCAGAAAAGTATACCATTGATCAGAATAAGGAAGAAGGTGAATAAGGATGCCGAAGGATGCAACTGGTGTTTTATCAGAAATAAAGAAAGGATATATATCGAAAAAGCTCAGGGAGGGCCTGAGAGGGGATGGAAGAAAACTCGACCAATTCAGGGAGATTGTCATTGAGCCAAACTATGTGCCAAGGGCTCAGGGTTCTGCCTTTGTGAAACTGGGCAGAACAAAGGTTGTTGTGGGCGTTAAGATTGAATCGGGTGAACCCTTTCCGGATACCCCCAACATGGGTGTAATGACAACAAACGTGGAAATGCTCCCAATGGCCTTTCCAACCTTTGAACCCGGTCCGCCTAACGAGGAATCCATAGAGATTGCAAGGGTTGTTGACAGAGGTATTAGAGAAAGCAAGATGATAGATCTGGAGAAGCTTTGCATTGAACCTGGAAAGAAGGTCATGATTGTATTCATCGATATTGATGTCATAGATTATGATGGAAACCTTATAGATGCGTGCACAATGGGATGTGTCACGGCATTAAAAAATGCAACATACAAAATAACACCGGATGGAGAGGAGATACCCCTTCCTGTCAGAACCTACCCCATTTCAGTCACAATGGTTAAAATAGGTGATGAAATACTGTGTGACCCTGATCTGGAAGAGGAGCAGATGGCTGATGCAAGACTGACCGTCACAATGACGGAAGATGGAAGCATCAGGGCAATGCAGAAGGGAAATAATGGAACGTTTAAAATTGAAGAGATTAAAAAGGCGGTTGACATATCGGAAAGAGTCGGAAACGATATTAGAAAGAAAATTGTGGGGTGAATAAAACGGGACGAAGAACATTAAAGGTTGGGCCAGCTGGAAGATTTGGTCCAAGATACGGAGTTACAGTAAGAAAGGTGTGGACAGAAATATACAGGCAGAAAAAGGCAAAATATGAATGCCCTAAGTGCAAGCAGCTCAAGGTTGTGAGGGTTGCCTCCGGAATATGGAACTGCAAGCACTGCGGATATAAATTTGCAGGCGGAGCCTACACGCCAGAGTATTCCCAGAGAATAATCGAGGAAATGGTGGAAAGTGGACTATAAGTGCATAAGATGCGGAAGGATCCTTGAGAAATCCATAGGAACCAATGAAATAGAGTGCGAATGCGGTTCCAGAGTATTTCTCAAGGAAAGGCCAAACATAGAGAAAGAAGTAGATTCCAGGTGATTTTATGGACCTGGATATGATCCAGGAGCTTGCCTCAGAGAGCGTATGCACCAGATGCAGAGGGCGCATATTTGCATCCTTAGGTCATGAAATGACCAATGGAGAAAGGGGGAAAGCCCTGAATTTTTCACTTGAGGCCCTTGGTTTTAAAGTCAATATAACCAGTGAAGAAAACTGCGAAATATGCCATGGCATGTTTCTTGAACTGGGTGTATATGCTGAGGAAATAGGCAGAAGGCTGGAATCCTATGAATTTAAAACCTTTTTAATCGGTACCACAGTTTCCAGGGATATTATTGAAAAGGAAAAGAGAATTCACCTGAAATATGGAGACCATGGGGAGAGCATTAAGAAAGAACTGAACAGGGAACTGGGAAAAATTCTATCCTCAAAAATCAAAAAGGAGTTTGAACGCTCAGATCCGGATATAATGGTGAAGATAAATACAGAATTTATGACCATAGACCTCCAGATCAAATCCATATACATCTATGGTACATACAGAAAATTAAGAAGGGATCTTCCACAAACAAGGTGGATCAAATATTCAGAGATTAAGGAGACTGTAGAATCTATAATAGGAGAGCCTGCAATGGCAATGGCCAGAGGAAAAAACTATTTTCTTCACGGTGCGGGCAGAGAAGATGTGGACGTAAGGATGCTTGGAAATGGAAGAGAGTTCATAATAGAGGTTGCCAACCCGGAAATAAGGTCCATAGATCTGAATGAATTAAAGAATGCAGTAAACAGTTCAGGTCAGGGCATTGAAATTGAAAACCTGAAATTTGCAACAAAATCAGAGGTTTCAAAAATCAAGGATGAAAAATACAATAAAAAGTATAGAGCGTTAATAGTAAGGGAAGATGGGAAGCCCATAGATATGGAAAACTTAGAAAAAGCCTTAAACTATTTAAACGGAAAAGTTATTTATCAAAGAACACCATTACGAGTAAGTGCTTCCAGATCTGATCTGGTAAGGGAGAGAAGGATACTCAATATATTCCTTGAATCAAAGGAACCTCCGACCCTCATTATAGAGGCTGAGGCGGGGACATATATTAAGGAACTTGTATCCGGGGACAACGGGAGGACCAATCCAAGCGTTTCCGAACTTTCAGGTCAGAGACTCAAGATAGGGGAGCTTGACGTAATAGAAATTGAAAGGTGAAATTATATGGTTAAGATGTCACACGGTCCAAGGGCCGGTTCAAGATATAAAATGACAAAAAGGCTCAAAGAAAAAGGCATGCCAAGAGTTAACAGTTTCATGCAGGAGTTTGAGGTTGGGGATTGCGTTGCCGTAAATATAGAGCCTTCCGTGCATGCAGGTATGCCAAGCCACAACTTCCAGGGTTATACAGGTGTTGTGGAGGGAAAGCAGGGAAGATGCTACCTTCTTGCCATAAAGGTTGGAAGTGTTAAAAAGACCATACTGGCAGATCCTGTTCATTTGAGAAGGATAGAAGTATGAAAATTAAATACATCACCTTTTCAGAGGCCAGAGATATTCTTCACAGGCACCTGTCGGAGAAGACAGAAATGGAGGAATCTGTTGATGACCTCACCGTGAAGGAGTATAATTACATAAGTGCCTTTACAAGGCTTGACGTAGAAACTGCAGCCAGGGCAGTTAAAGATATTGAGAAAATGGGCGGTTTTTCTGAGGAGGTAAGTGTTAAAATTGTTGATCTCATGCCCAGAGACCTTGAGCAGTTAAGGGCTATCCTTAACTCATACAAGCTTTCCCCTTCAGAAGATGTATTAAATAATATTTTAAACTATATTTCTTCTATCTGAAGAGGATGAACCTATGGATGATTTTGCATATGTATTGGATATTTTAAAGCAGGGAAGGGCCAGCGACCACAATTACCATAAGATACCACTGGTTCTTATAATTGGGGAGACCGAGTTTAAACTGCTCGAGGTTATTCCAAAGGATAATGCCATTATCACTATAGGGGATCGCATCTATATTGGAAAGGATCAGGCAAAGAGAGATAAGATAAGCACAGTGAAGAGGAGAATAGGCTATGATGAGCTCACCAGCTCTGCCATAAGTGAACTTCCATATACCCTTGAACTGATTGTAAAGAACAATGAGAATAAGTTCATACAGTTTTTCAACACAGCAGAATCCATAAGTCCCAGGATGCACAGCCTGGAACTTCTTCAGGGCCTTGGAAACAAAACCATGTGGGCCATACTTGATGAGAGAAAGAAAAAACCCTTCCAATCCTTCCAGGATCTTACAGAAAGGGTCAAGACCATACACCACCCTGAAAAGATGATAGCGGCCAGAATAATTCAGGAACTGGAAAACAAGGACGAAAAGTACAGGCTGTTTGTTAAGGGATGAAGCAGTATACCAAGAAATACGGCCAGGTTTTCCTTAAAGACCGAAATATCAGGGATCTGGAAGTAAGGATTCTAAATCCTGAAGATGGTGATAGAGTTCTTGAGATTGGCCCTGGCACTGGTTTTCTAACGGAACAACTTTTAAAATACCCCATTCATTTAACCTGCGTTGAATCTGATCACAGATTTGCTGAGATTCTCAATGTTAAATTCAGAGAGTTTGTGGAGAATGGACATCTTGAAATAGTTAAGGAAGATTTTCTCAACTATGATCCTGGGAAAGTTGCAAGGGTAATAGGGAATATCCCCTATCAAATATCATCGCCTGTCCTTGAAAGGCTTGCTCTTTTGGATTTCAAGGCAGCAGTGATAATGGTTCAGAAGGAGTTTGCCATGAGAATGGTCTCAGGACCAAACAATAAACAGTATTCGAGGCTTTCTGTTTTCACTTACATTAACTTTGATGCAAAGGTAGAGAAAGTTGTTTCCAGGAATTGCTTTTTTCCAAAACCTGATGTTGACAGCGCCATTGTAAGTCTTTTCAGAAGGGATCGGACAAGAAACATACCGGATAAATTTATTGACAGTCAGCTCAAAATGCTCTTTTCAAATAGAAGGAAAAAGATTGGAAATATAATTAAAAGTGGAATTTTTGAAAATTTAAGAGTTGATCAGCTGGATCCTGAAAAAATAATGGATATTATTGAAATCACTTATCAGAACTATCGCTCTGCTTCATGTTAGATATGTTCATCTGATTCTTTGCAAATTCAGACAGGCCAAGGTTTGCAATGTTTGCAGGCACACCTGCAGTGAGTGTATTTGCAGGAATCATCATGAGGGTGCCCTTTCCTTCCAGACCTATTTCATAAAGGATGTTCATCCATCTTAACTGGAGTGCTCCAGGGTTATCCAAATATTGCTTTGATGCCTCAACCATCTTCTGGGCGGCTTCAACTTCGGCAAGGGCAAGGGTAACTCTTGATCTCCTTTCCCTCTCTGCTGAGGCCTGCCTTGACATGGCCTCCTGAAGAGACTGAGGCACAATTACATCCCTGATTTCTACCGATGATACCTTGATTCCCCAGTGCTCTGTCTTTTCATCAATGATTTCCCTTGCAGCTTCGCCAACCTTTTCTCTCTCAGACAGTATTTCATCAAAGGAGTATTTTCCAATAACTTCTCTGAGTGTTGTCTGGGCGGAAAGGCTTGTGGCATTTATGAAATTCTCAATGTTCAGAACGGCCTTCTGTGGATCTATGACCTGATAATACATGACGGAATCACAGTTCACAGGAACATTATCGTTTGTGAACGTTGCCTCTGTCTTAAAGGCAACAGCCTGTATTCTAGTGGATATGATCACAGGTATCTTGCTGATTATGGGTGTGACATAAATTATTCCAGGTCCCTTAATGCCTGAAAATCTTCCAAGGGTCAGTACAGGAGCTCTCTGCCATTCCTTAAGAATGTGCAGTCCAGATAATATTATCAGGAGGATCACTATTATTATGAATATTAGCAAATAGTATAACGCATCCATGTTATACTCATGAGTTTTGGGCATATTAAGTGTTTCTATTTTAACTGCAAGAATATAATGCGTTCATTCCACATATTTATCAGATTTTGAATCTTGTAATTGCAACGTATCCTCCGAAACCCCTCAACATCTGGCCGTAATTTCCTGATTCACTTACAATCAAAACTTCAGCGCCGCCCTTCTCAGCCATATCCATTATCTCCGTAACCTCAGGATCTCTAATAAAAGATTCAAGAACGAGAAGCTTTTCGATGGCTCCGGCCTCTGCATATTTTCTTATCTCCTTCCGTCCATAGGTACAGTTCCCGTCCTTTCCAAGCTCCTTTAGAAAAATCTCCATGGCTTCTGATTCTCTTGATAATCTTGATTCCCCAAGTATATTTCTTACCCTATTGTTTCCAATAATTTCAAAAACTGCGCCTTCATCAGAATTGGCGGCTGGAATGGAATATATCTTTCTTGAAAAGTTGTTTTCCTGCAAATATTTATAGAAATATTCCCCCTCAAAGCCCGGGCCTGTAATGATAACAGGATAATCCCCCGAGATACTCCCCAGCATTCTTAGAATTTCTGAAAAATAGGAACTTCTTGAATAGTTTCCCGCATATTCCTTACCAGATTTGCCTGAGTATACCTTTCCGTTTGTGTATAACCCATAATCTCTAAGGGTAAATATGGTTGCATATTCGTCATCCATGCTTACAAATATTGCTCCGGAGGATGATTTCAAAAGAGATTCCCTTAGAATTCCCTGGGCAATATTATCCCATGATTCCCTCCATATATCAACTTCATCGTCAGATGAAACAATTACAGACTGATGCTGCCCTGAAAGCCCTTCAGGACCTTCCATAATCTGCCCTGATATTCGCAATCTGTCAGTAAAAGGTTGGAAATCAACCTCTTCGGGAGATACAGTCACGGTCACAGGTTTTCTTTTTGATTCCTTGTTCCGATCCATATCATCCCTTTTTTCTTCCCTTCTCATTACAGTTTTTCTCACCAGAGTCTTTCCGTCAATGATGTTCTTTAGATACCAAAGATCATCAATGGATTCAATCCTCAGTATCTTCCAGCCGTTTTCCCCTTCCTTGATCTTCATTCCAGACACCAATTTTTTCCAGTGTTTCCCTGATTTTAGCTGTATGTGTGCCCGACCAGTAAAGCTTTCCGCAGGAATCACATATGTGAGGATTCAGTTTTGACCTATAATCGTTCTCATCCAGTTTAACAGATAGGAGAATTCCATTGCAGGATGTGCATCTTGTGAATGCGAGAGATCTGTCAGGAGGGTAAATTGAAGTGAACTCTTTTATCTGATTCATGGTGTCTGTGGAATGAATCAGTACCGAGGGCTTATATTTTTCAGATAAGAGCCTGTCTCTCGTTATTAAAATATACGAATGTTCCCTGCAAATTCCAATGATCCTGTTATCATCTATTCCATCGGATTCATACTGAACAGAAAAACCCAGAATCCTAAGATATCTGGAGAGTTTTCCAAGCATATTGTCTGCATAGAAATTAATCTCTCTCTTCCTGCTTCCACCTCTTTACAAGTTCATTGTCAATACCGCAGAGATCCATAATTCTTCCAACGACAAAATTTACCATATCATCCACACTTTCAGGGCGAGTGTAGAATGCAGGCATTGCTGGAGCCACTATGGCACCGGCTCTTGTAAGCCTTTCCATATTTTCCAGTGCAATGAGACTCAAAGGCATTTCCCTCGGAACTATTATGAGCCTTCTTCTTTCCTTCAGGGATACTGCTGCAGCCCTTGTTATTAAGGAATCAGATATGCCTGCAGCAATCTTGGCCAGTGTATTCATTGAACATGGCATTACAACCATTGCGTCAAAAATGAAACTTCCCGAACTTATTTTGGCAGCCACATCCCTGTCGTCATAAACATAGGATGCCATTTTTTTGAAATACTCAGAGTTATGGCCTGTTTCGTATTCGATAACCTGATCGGAGTTGGATGATATTACAAGATGTATTTCTTCCCTCGATGTTTCAAGAAATCGCTGGGCCAGAATACTTCCTGAGGCCCCTGTAACTGCCAGAACAATCCTTTTATTACTCATAGGAACAAATTCAAAAGTCTATTAAGATAGTTTATAAAAAATTTTATGCTTTTTTCCCTTAAGTGGAAATATCACTTTCTGCGGTTGAATACAAAATACATCACAAATACGGACGCAACAATGGCTATCAGTATCAGTGCATATTCATATGAAGTGCTGAAGGGAACAACCTTTGGCTTGGACCAGCTGAATCCAGGATAGGCACCAAGATTCAATGCCTGCCAGTTTGTCAGGCCGGGAATCTGTGATGATTTGTTTGCAGTCAGCCAGAACGCCTTAATTTCATTTGCCCTGTCAAGTTTGCCAACCTGCGAAAGTGCAGCAACATACTCAACTCCATATGGATTTAGACCTGTATATGTGATATCAAGCAATATGAGTGCCTGCGTTGTGTTATTTGCGAAACTGTATGTTATTATGGAACTGTTATCAAAAACATTTGTCAGAATGGACGTCCAGTCGGTCGATGTGATTGTGTAATGGTTATCGCCCGTTCCGTAATAATAAGAGATGACTGGAAGAGTGGATGGGGGCAATGTAATGTTTTGAAGCTTGGATACCTGTGGCGATGCATTTATGCCATTTTCAGATGATTTTGCCGTGCTGTTATGTATACTGCCAACACTTAATCCCATTCCAATAATAACCATTGTCAGGAAAAGAGATATGATTAGTTTTTTGTCCATCATGGTAACGCAAGGGTATATGAAAACCCATATATCACTTTTTCTTTGATTTCAAAATTTTTATGCAATTTTCCCCATTGAGATCAGAACCAATTTTCAATATACCTCCATGCTCCAGCTTTTTCAATGTGCTTTCCAGTGTTCTTGCCCCAATATGCTTTCTTCTGGCGATCTTTTTCAGTGTCCTCAAAGTGGCCCCGTTGTTGTTTAAAATAATATTTGCTGCCATAATCTGGCTTGAATTCCATGGAAGGAATAGAAACAGAATGAGGGCACCCAGTGGCAATGATATGAAGATCAGGGTGGACATGGGAATTGAGAATACTGTAATATTTCCATATTTCACAATGTTGCCAAGAATAACCTCTACCTCAATATGATTTGTTCCAGCAGGCATTGAAATCTTTAAAGAATTCCCTTTGCCACTTATTCTGCCATTATCAAACCACTGGATTGACAGGTTTTTCAATACATACCCATATACATTCACTTTCCCATAAAAATTGCTGAATCTCTGAATATAACTGACTGAAATTGACCATATTAAGGGGATAGACTGGACTGATATGGAAAAATTCTTCTCAAACCTGTTCCCGCACAGGTTTATGATGTAAATAGAAATGGTATAATTCCCATCCCTGTTGAAAAACAGCCTTAACTTATTTGATGTAAGGGAATAGTTAAGATCGGTTCTGACAGATAAATTTTCTATGGGAATCCAGCCAGAGTTTACAGTATAATTGGCCTCATATCCCTTTTCTATCCTTTCTGTGAAGTTTTCCAGAGTTATTTCCGGTGTTTCATTGGAATAAATGATTTCCACAATGGTTCTTTCAAAGGCCATGGCTTTGTTGTATATCTCAACCTGGACCGTATAATTTCCTGTGAAGTTTAAATTGATTGTATTCTTTTTGATTATGCTTTTGTTGAATAAATAGAGAAAGTGGTAAGATGAATTTAATGAAGAGTTGATATCAATCCTCACATCTGTCCTGTTCGTATATATTACGTATTTATCCCTCACCTGTGGCAAAATATTTTCCATATAAAATTCAGATGATGAATTGACATTATAATTATTGAATGAAATGAATTGGGCTGAGATCATATATTTGCCAGACAATTTCAGGAAATAGGAAATTTGATCAGAGGAAATATTAAAATATCTTCCATTTACCACATAGTTAATATGGGTTCCATCAGGACCTGTTATGTTAATATTCCATGTGCCGTTCATATTTGAAGTAAACGAAATATTAAATGACCGGTTAAGGGAACTTTGCAGTAAACTGTAAAATTCCTTTCCAGTGCCTCCTATATGAATTTCAGGCTTTCTATTATCTATCCTCAATGTTCCATTTTCAATCTCTTCCCTGTTTCCTGGAATAAAGAGAGCATACAATTGGTAAGAATAGGTTCCATCCGGGAGATATATCTGTTTTAATTCCCTTAAGGAGAAGGACATTTCTGAATTGGATGAAAGGTTCGTGAAATTTAAAATAAAACAGGAAATATTGCTGTAATTTCCATTCACGGTTACATTGAAATTTGTTTTGTTTATTATTTCATTATTATGGATATTTAAGAAAACCCGACCAATATATTCATAATAGAACGGTACATATATGCTGGTTGATGTGGAGAAATTAAAGTCATCTGTGACTTTGATAATAATTGTGATGTTATGAGTGCTTTCAAAATATGGAATTGTAAAGTTGATTGTTGATTGATTTCCACTAAACATTTGACCGTTTACATCAACGTTTATGCTCTTAATTCCGGCCGAATCTATGGCCTGGACTTGCAAGCGCTCTCCTGAATATACACCATTTGAAATATTGTTTAAAAGGATTTTAGGTATGGAGTTGTCCACCATTATATACCCCTGACGTTCGGCAAATAAACCCTGTTCGTTACTGACGGATATATTGAAAAGATATTTTCCGGTTGCATAAGTGGAAAGGTTGAGGAAGAAGTTACCACTGTTATTTTTCATATACGTTAAATTTCCAATTCTCAGGGCTGCGATGTATGATGTCTGGCTTGTTATGGAAATATTGAAAAATCCTGCATATCTTATTATGGGTGTATGCCAGGAAATTGACAGATTGCCGGAACTTGAAAAGGAACCATATAGATAGAATGAACCATCGCTGGACCATACTATTCCAGAACTGAAATTTCCTGCAAACCCTGAAATCAAGTCCGGAATCTCAATGTAATCAGAATTTTTGATTATATAACTCTGGGACATCCCCCTTTCCATTAGATTCTGCCCCTCTTCATATGTTATATTGATTGAGGAAATCATGTTCGCACTGGAAATCAAATATACTTCAGAATGGTTAAATTCCATCTCCATTGATATGCCCGATGAGCCTTCATTAAGAATGGTGAAATGATGCAAATCTGTATAGTTTATGTATTCTGTCAGCTTGCCGTTTCTGATTATATAGTTAGATAACCAGTTTTTTCCCATGAAGTAATATTCAGGGTATTCACATATATGCACACCTAAGAATCTTTGATCTTGAGGAAAATTTCCGCTGAGAAACGATATATTATTGTTGGTAAGATTCAACACATAATTCTTACTGAATGCATACAGATCTGAGTGGTAAACTGCAACTTCAGGATCCCCTGAAATATTGTATGTTAAAAATTTTGATTTGAGGTCAGATTGATTAAGGAAAAGAATGTTAAAACTGTTATAATGATATGAAATAAAATATATAATATTTGCATATGAAAAGGAGTAATTAAATGGTCCACCTGTAACTTCAACTGCAGTCAGAATATGTGTTTCGGGATTAAGGGCATATATGGTACCGTTTCTGTCTGGAAGAATAAATAAATTTAAGGAACGGTCGTAGAATGGATGGATAAACAATGAGTCTTCAGTAAGGTTTGAATTTTTCAAAATTTCAGTAATGTGCGGATAGGATTTATAATCGCTTGAAGGATTTATGAAATTAAAATTCACTGGATTCCTTAAAGTTATATTGATGTTATAGTAATGGCCTTCAAGAATTATGAAATTGGAATCAACAGTGACAGGTTCTGTCCTGGGCCGATAAAGAAAGATGTTAATTCCCTTTGAGATCTCCACATAGGGAGAATTATTCAGCCACCATATATTGAATCCATAAATGACGTCTTCTTTGAATGGATATATTCCATTCATTGTTGTTGAATTTTCATAAATATACATTCCATCTTCTACGCCAAAATGAAGGGCAAATTGAACTCCATTATGCACAATAAGAATCTTAGCCTCAGAGAGTGAGTAAACATAGTATGGTTGCCAGGAAATTTCAAAACTGTAATTTCCTGCAGGTGATTCCATTTTGATTCCAGAAATGTTGTAATAGTCTGCAGCCCTGACATCGAGTGAACTGTTATTATAAATATGGAGTGAATAATCGCAGGCGCTTGAATTTACGGGATTTATTAAATAATTGCCCAGATGTATTTCTGTATCTGGTGATGTGGCCATGGCATATGGAAAAACCTCGGAACCCGGTGCCAGAAGTACAAAAATTGCAATTAGTGTAATTATGGCAATTAGTTTCATTTTTTACCCCATATCAACAATTGAAAAATTATGACGAAAATTGCCTAAATTTCACCTTTTGAAATACTTAAGAAAGGCAAACATGAGATATGCCCATAAAAATATGAAAATAAAATATGGAATTATTTCTTAAATTCGTCTGAAAATTTGTTTCTGAGTCAGTTATAAAAATTTAATTTTTTGAAAAAAATTTATGATGGATTTTGAGAACTCTTTCCCGTTTTGATCAATTCATAGACTCCTGAGAATAAAAGGGCTGAAAAGGCAGTTATTATGCCTGCAAGCAAAGGATAGATAAGTATTATGAGGATGGATGGCAATCCAATTATACCCCCAATGGTGGATGACAGTGATGAAACATCCTTAAGTGGATATTCCAGATATATTGCCATAAAGGAGAGAAATGATTCTGCAAAGCCTAACATAATGGAATATCTGAATTTCATCATAAACAGGAACACTCCAGGTATGATAGCAAGTATGGCCTCTCCGGTCAGGAATGCGATCAGGATGGCTGACAACAGAGACATTACTGCCAGTGCTGTTAATTTAAGGTTCATAAACAATCTTCACCTCCGTTGGAAGCCCCTGCATTGGATAATACTCATGATTTAGCCATGCGGGCAACTGATTGTCAAACCAATAACTGAGAATGTTTTCACTGGGTCCACCGGGAAATACACCATAGAATGTTCCTGTTCCAGGCCTGGCAATGGTTCTCAATGATGACCCATTCAGCACATAGGGTATGGGATATTCCAGTACCCTTGGGGTATATCCAACACTGACCGTATGCCTTCCGCCCCATATGGGTATGGGGCCTATGGACAACTGTGGTAGTTCTGTAAGGCTGCATATTTCCAGTCTGTGAATATTTCCCCATTCCCAGTTTGAAACATTTCCAAGATGATAATCCATAAATCCAACTGCAAGGGCAAAGGATTGCCTTGCCAGCTTTGTAAAGTTTCCATTTAGCCAGAATGAATTGGGATCGTTTTCAGCCAGATATATGGCAGTGTTGATGTAAGGATTCGGTTCATATGGCCTCAAATCATGTTCGGAATATATTCTGTAGAAACTCAGATTGTAAAGTGCTGCCGTAAAATAATAATATACAACAGGTGCTTTCATATCCTGCCAGTATGTGAAATTCCATGAAGACAGAAGGGCATATGCCTGCCTTTCGCTGTAATTCATATTTCCCATTCCGGATATTGCCTTCATCAGCAGGGGTGTAAACTGTTCAGCCCAATAATCTGTTACATTGGATTGCAGATCCATCATATCCTTTATTGTCATCTTATCATGCCCCTTCAGGAAATGGGATATGGTTTCTGCCCTGCCCCCAGTTGTCCAGTATGAGCCCACAAAGGGATAGGGATAATTTTCCCCAACAGTTGGCTGGTTTGGTGCAAACATATAGCCTCTTGCAGGATTTACATCCTGTGGAAGATAATTAAAGGGAACAAAACCCCTGGGTTCATATTTTGGCATTGAACCGTTCAGCAATGAGATGGAACCCACAACGCTTACATTTTTTCCATCTGGCAGTGTTTCATTGATCAGTGGATATCCACCCGCAGTTATATATCCGGCGTGATGAAGAGACACAAGGGCAAAGTTTTGTGGAGGTGCAGGCCCCCAGAATTTCAATGCAGATAGCATCTGGCTGTAATTTGTGGCCTCGTCCAGCTTGATTTCAGCAATTGCATCAAGAGACGGAGTTCTTGCGTCCCAGTTCAGGCTTATGCCGAAATTTCCCATTCTCCCTATGAGTGGCCCGTTATTTGTTGAGTAAAGGGTGAAGTGCTCCCCTGCCAGTGTTATATTTTGCTGAGCCATGGGGTAATATTTCCCGTTGTAAAGGTAATCGTTTCCCCTCAATATTTCTACATATTCGTTTGCTGAATTTCCTTCAGGTGTAGTAAGGCCAAAGGAGGTTGTTTTTGTATGGCCAATGAGAATTCCAGGGAGGCCGGCTAAACCCCAGCCTGTAACATTAATTCCGGGTGCATTGAGCTGCAGGGGAAGCCACAGTGATGGGGCAAGCAGAGGAAGATGGGGATCGTTGGCCATCATGGGAACACCATCGGAGGAGTAATTGGATGTTATGATCCAGCTGTTGCTTCCAATGGAAGATCCAAAGTCGTGGGAACCGGGCAGGGCAAAGGGATCCTTAATATTATTATAGGCCTTTTCCAGAAGAGGCTGGAGTGAATGGAGAGTCCTGTTGGATATGCCTGTTGCCCACTCCTGGAAGAAGTTTTGTTTCCAGAAATAGGATGGATTTATTCCCTGATCTGTAAGATTGTATCCGTTCACAGTTCCGCTTCCCGGTACCATAGTTATGTTTTGTGTGAAATAGGGATAATATGGATATATGGTGGAATAGTTCTGGAAACCCATGGCATTGTAGAATATGTCACTCTGAAGAACTGTGCATGCACCTGTTGCAAGAGACCATGCCATATATTCCTGCCACACAAGGGAATCGAAAACTGTCCATTTGAAGGGTGATATACCCAGAAGTTTGAAGCCAAGATGGGTATTCCCGCCCGTCTGGTTAATATAGGCGTTTACCCCGGATGCATAATCCTGAAGGTAAGAATAATACTGTGGATAGTTCTTTTCCATGTATGCAACAAGAATTGATGCGTCAGTGTTGAGACCCACAGTTCTCAGGGAAAGGTCTGATGCCACACCTGCCTGTCCCACAAACTGGCTCACGTTTCCCGCAGCTATGGAAGATTGGAGCTCCATCTGGAACAGCCTCATTGATGCAGTGTAATAGCCCTGTGCATAGAACAGATCATGAAAATTCCCTGCATAAATGTGAGCCATCCCACTTGTATCTATATCAACGGTGACTTTATTTTCCAATCCCGGAATGATATATGTGCCTGAACTTATATTGGCACCATTAATTGATTGAAAAACTCCATTTTCTGGATTTACAGTTTGAAGCTGAATTGATGCATAGGATGTGATCGATATTACAACCATGCTAATTACGATCAAAACTGCAATAAATTTTCTCTTCATACCTTTGGAATGACTATTTTGCTAAATAATACTTTCTCCATGTTAATTTTGAATCTCATATGTAAAATTTAAATTGGCTTAAAACGGGATCGGGATAAATTAAGGTTGATTTTAAAAATTTAATAAAAAGTTAAGGGATCAGAAATCATCTCTGACCTTCTTTTTGTCAAGATATATATCACGGGGTGTAACAATATAGTAAGATGAACCAAGCTTGGCGTGCTGCCCTCCAGTTTCATCTGCAAGCGTTTTTATGGCTCTTTCAATGTTTACCATATTCATCTGGTCAGTGGGAGCGTTGGACGTGTCAAATATGACTATATTACCTGTGTAAACAAAATTGGAACCTCTGGATATATTTTCAGGCCTTTCAAGCTCCACAACCTTTAGGGATCTCATGCCCCTGTTTTCAATCTCTCTGGGTAGCTTGTATTCTGCAAGGTTGATGAACTCTATGGGACCCTGATCTTCATCCTGAACGTTCCTCGCCGCCTTTCTGTTTACAAGCGCCATATATATCACTTACAGTAGAGTTATGCCCTTAATACCCTTTACCTTTTTCATTTCTGTTATGAGTTCTGGCGGAATGGGAGTGTCTGTTACAACCCTTGCCTTTGGTTCATCACATATGATTGGATCCTTGACAATAACCTGCCTGATGCCTATTCCCCGTGAAGAAATTATGTTGATTATGTTCGCAATAATTCCAGGTTCAGAGGCATCCTCAGGTATGATCTCCACTATGCCCAGATTGAGAAGTTTTGAGCTTGCCCTGCTCATGTCTGCAATGGGTCCAAGCAGTGAGAAAAACTCGAAGAGTTTTGGATCTTCAATGATCTTCTTCATCACCTGCATGACAACCCTCTTATCAACCCCTATGGCTCCAGCCAGTGAACTTGGTCTAACTTCCACGGCTCCTGAAAACATGCCATACTCATTGTAAAACTTCTCCTTTACGGAAAACCCGTAATTTACCAAATATTTTGCAACCTTCATTTGAGAAGGGTACTTACCAAACGAATCTTTTATTATATCCCACATTTTTTCACCTCTATGTTCCATCTGAAACTCCGTCCTCCGATATCTGTATAACCGTCTCCCCCTCAGGCAGATAGGGGGAATCGATCAATCTTGCAATTCTTTTCCCTGCCTTTCCTTTTCTTAAATAAACCCTGAATGTGGCTGTATGCCCCACAATATTTCCACCTATGGGTGCCATCGGATCCCCAAAGAATACGTCAGGCCTTGCTGAAACCTGATTTGTGACGGCGATTACGGCATTCTGAAGGGTGCCGAACCTCAGAAGATCATGCATATGCCTGTTCAGGAGCTGCTGCCTCTCTGAAAGGGAACCTCTGCCCATATACTCAGACCTGAAATGGGATGTGAGGGAATCCACAATCAGCAACCTTGCATGGTAGTCCTTTGCCATCTCCCCTGCCTTTTCTCCAAGCAGAATCTGATGGTGTGAATTATAGGCCCTGGCTACGTGTATCCTCTGCAGAACTTCATCAGAATCAAGCTCCTTTGCCCTGGCCATCTGAATTATCCTTTCAGGCCTGAAAGTGTTTTCTGTGTCAATGATCATTACATCAGAATTGAAACCACCCTTTTCCGGAGGCATGGTTGCAATTACTGCAATCTGATGCATAATCTGGGTCTTTCCCGATCCAAATTCACCAAAGAATTCTGTTATGGACTGGGTTTCAAGACCTCCTCCCAGAAGATTGTTCAGATTCTGACTTCCTGTACTCAGCTTGAGAATATCCTTCCTTCTCTGGAAAATCTGTTCCCCTGTCTCAAAATTCCCAACATCTGCAAGCTTTCTTGCTGCACCAATTATCTTAGCTGCTGCACCCTCACCAATACCGGTGAGATCTGCCAGATCCTTGGGTGCTGCCACAGCTATGGCCATAACATCATCATAGCCGCTTTCCCTGAGTTTCTCTGCAGTTGCCTCGCCGACTCCGGGTATATCTTCAATTCTCTGCTTCTCCTCTTCCTCTTTCGTTTCCTTTTCCTTTTTCTGCTTTTCTCCCTTTTCCATCTATATTCTCCCTCCTATGCCCATTGCCCTGTCGGTCTCCTCCGTGGATTTCTCCATATCAGCAAGCTGCATCATGGATCTTATGGCATCCACATTTTCAGGCACCACATCGCTTTCCTGATGGACTGCCTGTATGTACCTGATTGTGTTTCCTGATGCGTACATTGATTCCTTCCATACCGCTATTTCAAAGAGGTCTCCCCTCTTCCTGCCAATCTCCCTGGCCATGTCCATGATCTGGGCAGTTGATGTCACACCTGCCTTGCCCGATACTTCCATAATCCTTCTGTAATTTTTAAAAACGTCGAGCATATCCTCACTGGAAACATCCTTTTCAGTTTTTATGGAAACTGTGTGCACATGCATGAGTGTTGTCGGTACTTTTATGGCAACAGTATCCACCTCAGGTATTTTCAGGACAGTTTTCAGATCTGGCCCGTGGTGTGATGGGAATTTAAGTGATGGCTCCACCGCATTTATGGGACCCTTTTTGCTGTCATTTGGATCGGTTGCCCTTCTTATGAGGGTTGCCTCAACCCTGAGTGCACCAAATCTTTTGTCTATGGCAGAAACTGTCCTTGCCAGACCTGTTGTATTGCATGAAACCACCCTGACATAATCCTTTCCCCATGAATCTGTAAAGTTGCTGTATGCATTGAAGCTTGTCTGTGCCAGTTCTGCCTTTTCTCCACCCTGAAATATGGCCTTTACCTTGAACTTCCTGTATAAGTTCATATTTCTTTCCCCAACGCCTTCAGGTGTTGCGTCCACAACAATATCAACATTATCAAGAATATCTTCTATACTGCCTTCGCACTCTATTCCCGCGTCTTCAAATTTTTTGGAATTTTCCTTTGTGTCTGCGAATACCTTGAATGTTCTTGCAGCATCCTCTGCAACATAATCTGGTTTTGTCTTAACTATTCCAACCACACTCATGTCCTTTTGCATTCTTACTGCATCGGCAACTCTTCTTCCAATGGTTCCATAGCCATTAACGCAAACTTTAATCATACTCTTTCCCCTATATATTCATATATTTCTATTTATCTGTACATGGGATCTTCCTTGTCCCCGTCCGATGCCTGTGAAGCCTTATATTCGCTTGCAATCTGGCTTATCTGTTCGTGGATTTTTTCCACACTCTTTTCAAGAATTTCCGTAGGTATTTTCAGATTGTAAATGCTGTTAAGCCCGTCAATTATTGCAAGTACTGCATCCGGGTCTGGAATCTGGATGGATACATGGGTGAGCATGGCAATGGCGTTCATTCCTGACATGAGGCTTTCATTTAGGATCGCCCCGCCAAAACCTGCAATGAGTG
>JAGDXN010000083.1:0-13644 GCA_023256455.1 Cuniculiplasma sp. | reverse complement strand
AAAACCGCCGATAAAATCTGTATTTTGTCAGAATAAGAGATTTTTTTCCTATTTAGCATTGCCAATACTTCATCCGCAATTTTAGTCAACTTTTTATCCTTTTCCATTTTTTACCTCCCCTTAAAAATCTCCTTTTTGCGTCTTCCGTCTGGAAGATACCACCATCCATTAGATTTTTTTACAACTTTTCCTTCTTCTTTCACGTATTTTGTATAGAAATACCCTCCACTCTTAATGCTTTCTTTGTATTCGAACGGGCCCTCATAGACCTCTACAATCTCTGGATTTACATTCGTCTTATGCTCTTTTTTATACGCTTCAATTGTGTGGATTAATTCTTCGTGTTTCTCTTTTAGCTCTTCTGGATTATAGTCTGTTACGTAATGTGGGTCTTTGCCATTCAATACCGCCTTGACTTCTTCAATTGAGTAATAATTTGTGGGCATTCCGTCCGATCTTGCACTACTGTATACCGATGCATGATGCCACTCTTTTGGCTTGAACTGTTTTATCCATTTGAAAAGTGCCTCTGATATGGTATACAGGCCTTCGTCATCCACGGGTACCTCAGCCTGAATCACCATTACAGAACCGTCTGAATTGGAATATATTCTGAAAGGGTTTCTCATTTTTCCCCCCACGAAAACGGTTACTGGTGGAATATGATGGGATTTGACCATTGCCACTTCATGCATGCCCATACTTTCCACAATGTAGCTGGATGTTGTTACACCAAGAGGTGTCTGCCCTATGAATCCTCCAATTATCACTGGATTTTTGAAGGCTATCTTTTCCCTTATAATTATGTCAACTTCATCGTTTGATAACATGTTACCATACAGTTTAGTGAATATGTATATTTTAATCTTTGGAAAATAAATACTAAAATACACATGAATGATTTTTTACGAATAACAATTATTTTCGCACATATTTAACGAAAAGTTCGAAAAGATTGGAAAAACCATCCCTCCATGTGTTGAGCTTTGGTTTTGTTATTCTGACTCCATATCTTATGGGCACCTCTATGAGTGTGCCGTGTCTGAAGGCTTCAATTTTTATATCCTGGGAAAAGGACATACCGTCGCTGAGGTTGCTCATCTTTTCATATACCGATCTTCTGAATACCCACATACCGCTCTGGGAATCAAATAGACGGTAACCATAGAGGGTTGATATGGTTATATTCAGTATTTTGTTCCCAATAAGATGGAGATTTGTGTAAGAATTCTGTGACCTGAGGGTCATCCTGTCACATGATATGAAATCGACCTTATTTATTTCGAGAATATCGATAAGGGGTCTGATAATTTCCGCAGGATAGGTTCCATCTCCATCAAGGCATGCTATGATAGACCCTCTTGCCCTTCCTATTCCCGTTTTATATGCAACCCCGTAGCCTCTTCTTGGCTCTTCAATAACAATTGCACCCCTTTCTTTTGCAATATCTCTAGTTTTATCCTTTGAATCCGTATCAACAACAATTATCTCAAGGGGATCAAGATATTTGAGAGAGTCTATAACCTGACCTATGGTCCTCTCCTCGTTCATTGTGGGAATGACAATGCTGATATCCATGAGACAACAATCCTTTTACCGTAGAATTAATCCCATATATAAAATTTACAATTCAGCCCTAAAGTGCATAATGGAAAACTGTATAAGAAAAATAACGAAACAATTTGAAAAAGCGACAGCGATCCAAGGTTCCCGTGCCCTCGCGGAACACAGTACGAACTTGAAACGTAACGAGCTTTACCGTCGGGTTCGGAATGAGACCGGGTGTTACCTCGCCACTATGGCCGTCGCAATAGGAGATTAATTAACTCTATTTTAATCTTATGAAATATGAACAGAGTGCGAAAATAGAAAAAAAATTTTCTATTTATATTGATAAGAATGAAAGTTTCCATAATTTTTCACAATCCTTTAATAATGTATTAAAGATGCATAAACATGACATTAAAGGTAGGTGATGCAGCCCCATCCTTCAAGGGAACGGATGATGAGGGAAAGGAACTGAATCTTGAAAATTATCTTGGTAAAAACAATATTGTGCTCTATTTTTATCCAAAGGATAATTCCCCGGGATGCACAAAGGAGGCCTGCAAATTCAGGGACGAATTCCAGGATTTCCAGGAACTTGACGCAGTAATAATTGGCGTAAACAGGGGATCGGTTGAATCCCATAAGAGATTTAAGGAGGAGAGAAAACTTCCATTTGCGATTATCTCCGACAGGAAAGGGGAAATTTACAGGCTTTATGACGTTAAAACCGGCATAATAGGAGGGGAGAGAGTCACATATGTTATTGATAAGAATGGAAGGATTGTGGAGGTATACAATTCACAGCTAAATTATATGAAACATCCTGAGATTGCCAAAGAAGCCCTGAAAAAAATAGAGAATTCCAGTTAATTGGGTATAATATTTATTTAACATATTTTTAAAAGTTTGATATATAATTATTCCTATTATTAATTTTAATTTGTAAAAAAATTTCTGATTAGATTTTATTGACTATTTTTTCATATTATAATTATGGTATTGGAAGAGGGAACTGTAGCTCCTTTATTTACAGCATTTATTGAAACTGGAGAGAAAATAAATCTCAAAGACTATATTGGCAGAAACAACATAGTCCTGTACTTTTATCCAAAGGACGATTCCTTCGGATGTAAGAGGGAGGCTTGCGAATTCAGGGATGAATTCGATGATTTTAAGGTTCTTGATGCTACTGTTTTTGGCATCAGTGTGGATTCAGTAAAAAGCCACGCAGAATTTAAGAAAAGAAGAAACCTTCCCTTCCATCTCATTTCAGACGAGAGAGAAGTGATCTGGTCACTCTACAAGGTTAAGGCAAGAAGTCTACAGTATCTTAACCAGAGAGTAACATATATCATTGATACTGATGGCATAATAAGATATGTTTACTCCTCCCAGATTCACTTCAGACAGCACCCCATTGAAGCAAAGGGCGCACTTCTTAAACTGAGAGAAGTGGAAACCAGAAAGAACGTTTTGAAGATAGTTAGTAGAAACTATTTCTTATAAACATTAGAAATTAATTTTTTGTTGAATTTTTTACACTTCCAAAACCTTTCAAAATTGGATTTGAAATGAAAGGCCTGTGGGTGAGCAAATCCCTGTAAGGTATGTCTTTTACCTGCTCCATGGAATCCCTTTCCCTGACCGTGACGACGTCCCTTTCCAGTGTTTCATAGTCAATGGTGATGCAATATGGCGTGCCTATTTCATCCTGCCTTGCATACCTTCTTCCTATGGTGCCGCTTTCATCATAATAGGCCATTGGCTCAATTTTTTTAATCTCATTGAATATTTCCCTTGCCTTTTCTGACAACCCATCCTTTTTCTGAAGTGGCAGGACTGCCACAGGGTAAGGAGCCATATTTTTAAGAAGTTTGAGATCCACATAGCCGTTTTCCCTTTTACTGTATGATGATATTAAAATTGCCATGACCATCCTGTCTATCCCGGAGGCGGGTTCGATCACCCTTGCAAGATTCTCCCCTTCAAATGCCAGATTCTCCCCTGAAAACTTCTGGTGGTTTCCAAGGTCAAATGTCCCTCTGTCAGATATGCCAGTTATTTCAACCCATGAACCATCCATAAGGAATTCAAGGTCCCAGCAGTCTCTGGAATAGTGTGCAAGCTCATCCTTCCTGTGCTGCCTGAACCTCAATCTTTTGCTGTCAATTCCTATCCTGAGGGCAAATTCCATCGTTTTCTCAAGAAAATAGGCATGATCTTGAGATAATATTATGTTTTTATTAACTGCCTCTGGTAGACTAATGTGGTGTTCCCTGCCATCCCTGTCAAGAAGGTACATTTCTTCCCTCGATTCTGGCTTGAAATAACCATTTACTGCAGGATCAAGAAATACCTCGACCTCACCCATATTGAACTCTTTCTGCCTTATAAGGCCCTGCCTTGGAGATATTTCATTTCTGTACCCCTTTCCCTGCTGGTAAACTATCATGGGAAGCTTTCCCCTGTTAAAGTTTAGCAACAGTTTAAAATTTACAAATATACCCTGTGCAGTTTCCGGTCTCAAATAGAATCTTTCCCCATTGGAATCGATGGGAAACATCAGATGAAACTCAAAGGGCTCTCCCAGTTCACCCCCACATCTGGGACACTTTACTGAGAGTTCTTTCATAATTTTCCATGCCTCTTCCACCCCGGATGGTACCATATCCACACCCTTATCGGAGAGGAGGCTTTCAACCTTGAACTTGTTCTTGCAGGTATTGCAGGCAGTGGCAAGATCTATAAATCGATCCACATGGCCTGATGCCTTGAGCACGGATTCTGGAGTTACTGAAGGTGTGTCGATCTCTATTCCACCGATGGATGCATAAAGGCTTTTCCATTCCCCATATACCCTATCCTTCAATACAGAACCAAGGGGGCCATAATCGTTTAAACCCGCCACACCCCCATATATTGAAAATGATGGCCAGAAAAAACCTCTTCTCTTTGATAATTCCATTATATTTTCAAGTTCGCCCATTTTTTATCCTTGGATGTGGATGTTTTACACCTTATTTTACATTATCTCCAAAGACTGACATTATGTCAAGATCAAGAAGGATACCCTCAAGTCCGTTTCTGTTTGATGTCACTGGCAACTGGTTGAAATTCCCATCCCTCATCCTTCTTGCGGCAAAGGACAGCTTTTCATTGTAACTTGCAATTACAGGATTGTATATGGTTATGGACTTTACGGGTTCCTCAGGTATCTTAATATGATTCTTCTCGATAAAATAGGAAACCACATTTCTCACGCCATCCCATGACCATGGGTCATCCTCATCCAGTGTCTGAGACCCATCCGATCTTATTGTACCTAATTGAATTTTATCAAAAAGATCTCTGTCTGTCACAAGTCCTTTGAAATTACCCTGTGAATCTGTTACAGGATATGTAAATACCCCGGTTAATCGCATTGATCTGTAAACGACAGGCAGGGGTGTCATTTCCCAGATTGGGAAAGATTTGCTTTTCATAACATTTTTTACCAGAATGTTTCCATATTCCCTCTCTACAATTTTTAAAAAATCCTGAGGGGTCAGTATTCCAACAACCTTCCCATCACTGTCAGTTACTGCAAGATGTCTCCTTCTCTCGTTTGCCATCAAACGGGCAGCATCCATTATGGATGTGTCTGCCGTCACTGAATTTTGTTTCCTCACTATGAGGGCTGCCTGGGTCTCCTCTGGTCTGGCAAAAACATCCCTTCTGGTTACAATTCCTGCATATCTTCCATTTCCATCTACTACAGGCATTCCTGTTATCTTATATTTTATTAAGGTTGCAACAAGTTCTGAAACATTGTTTGGAATTTTAAATGTTATGGGGTCAACAGTCATTATGGAATCTACTGTATCCATATATAGAAAATATATGAAGCGATATAATTGTATGCCCTCATTTATTTTGACCATTTTTCCATGTATGGATTTTCCAAAAAATATTTGGAATAAGAGTAAAATAACTTTTCAGAAATAATTTTCAATAAATCCCTTTTATTTAAGGAAATTTAATGAAATTGAAAATTGATTTTGAATTGTTTTGTTCTCTTTTAATAATCCTGCTTTTCCAATTCCAGAATATTTTGTCCGTGTGAAATATGCTAATATTATATGGAAGATACCTATTTCATAGGGTGGAAAATACCCTGTTCAGGATGCCAGATGTGGGAACTGAAATGCTCAAAATAGAGGACCCAATGTTTGAAGGTACTGTAATAAAGAGGGAAAACAGGTTTCTTGTCAGCGTAAGAATGAATGGCAGGGATGTATATGCCCATCTTCATGACCCTGGAAGACTGCGAGAATTAATATATCCTGGGGCATCTGTTCTTTTGAGGAAAACAAAGGGAGAAAAGACTTCCTATTCCATAACTGCCGGCTTTTCTGGGGATGAAACCATACTTGTTGATACTAGATTTCACAATAAAATTGGGGAAAAATTTATTGTGAAGCCAACCGGTTCAGAGGTCAACCACGGTGATTCAAGATTTGATTTTTCCGTTGACGGTGGATTTGTGGAAATTAAGGGTTGCACAATGGGAATTCAGGATTATGTCATTTTTCCAGATGCACCATCCCTGAGAGGTGCCAAACATCTGCTGGAACTTTCCCAGCTCAGGGAAAGGGGGAAGAAAGCAGGGGTCATATTCCTGTTATTCAGAAAAAATGCGTCATTCTTCTATCCAAATAGAATAACAGATCAAAAATTTGCATCCGCCTTTTTTACAGCCCATTCTTCAGGTGTGGAAATGCTATTCCCAAAATTTGCATGGGAGGATGGAAAAATCATATTTAGCGGCCTTGCGAACCTTGGGAAAGACCCTGTGGACATATTGGAAAAAATAAGGGAAAATTTAAGCAAAAAGTAAATAATTACATGATCATGAAAATTGTCATTACAACAACTGGAGACAGGGAAAAGGCAGAACAAATGGCGAGAGATCTTTTGAATTCAGGCCTGTCACCCTGCGTAAATATTATTGATAGCGTTACATCCATATATTTCTGGAATAATCAGATTAACAGGGATAAAGAAAACATACTTTTGATTAAAACTGAAAGGCCGGAAATGGTAAGAGATTTCATAGAAAAAAACCATAATTACGATGTGCCTGAGATAATATTTGTGAACGGTGAAATCCCTCCATCAAAATACAGATCATGGTTTCAGGAATATTTTGAAAACTTTAAATCTTGAATCTTTTAGCATTTGTAGTAAATGAAGATATGAAAAATCTTTAAATCATATCAATTATACAGTTTAAAGTGTTATTATGAGTGGTTCCAAAGATTATGATGTAATTGTTGCAGGTGCTGGACTGGCAGGAATGCTTGCAGCCGCCATGGCTGCAAAGGGCGGGGCATCTGTGCTCATGGTTGACAGAAACGATGAGATAAATGTTGGAAGAAAAACAGTATGGGGATGGACATGCGGAGACGCCGTTGCAGGTTCCCATATTGATTTTGTTGAGAAGAATACAGGAATGAAATTTGACAAACCCGAACTTGATCTCAGGGTTACCGGCGTTCTGGCCCTTTCGCCCGATCTCAAGACAAAATACCCCTTTGATGGGGTGGGCTATTCCCTTGACAGACCGGAATTTGAAAGAAAGTTGCTCAAGTATGCCCTTTCCCAGAAAGTAGATTACATGCACAATTTCGAAGTGGATGGGCCCATAATGGAAGAGAAGAAGATAGCAGGAATAGAGGGCAGAGACCAGGATGGGAAAAAGGTCCAGTTCAGGTCAAAGATTTTAATAGATGCACTGGGAGTTTCAACAGTAATAAGAAGGAAATTGCCGGAAAACAACTTCATTGACAGGATGGTCGATATTGATGATATAGAAAGTACAGGAAGATACATCTACCAGTACGAACTTGATCATGAGGATCAGAATTACTTCGATAAGGAATATGCCCTGATCCATCTGAACAACGAAATTGCACCGGGAGGATATGGATGGGTCTTTCCAAAAAGCAACAACAAGGTCAATATAGGCCTTGGAGTCCAGAAGAGAAGTCTGGACATAAGAAACAAAAAGTTCGGCAAAAACGATAACCTTCAAACCCTTATAGACAACTATGTGAAATGGCTTCCCGTTTTCAAAAACCTCAAAATAGATCCCAAGGACAACAACGGAAAGGGAATCTGGTCCGTACCTGTTAGAAGGCAGATGGAGAGCCTTGTTTATGACAACTACATGGGGGCCGGAGACAGCATGACAATGCCGAACCCCATCAGCGCTGGCGGAATTGGGCCTGCCCTTCTTGCAGGTGTTCTTGCAGGAAAGAACGCTGCAATTGCAATACAGAACAATGACACTTCCGTAAAGGGTCTGTGGCAATATAACCTTGATTTCAATCAGATATATGGTTCAAGAACCGCAGGAATGGAGGTCTTCAGAATATATTTGCAGTCTCTGAACAACGACATACTCAACTATGGAATGAAGACATTCCTTACAAGAAAGGAGGCTTCGGATCTTACTCTGGGAATGGTTCCTGAACTTTCCCTTACTGAGAAAGCCAGGATGGTTATTAAGGGAATGAAGAATATGTCCGCCTTCTCCAATCTTGTTTATACAGTTAAGAAAATGAAGGAAATGAATGAACTGTATGCAAACTATCCAAAAACACCAAAGGAATTCGACGCCTTTAAAAAGAAGGTTGTTTCAACCATTGAGGAGGCAAAGGAGAAGTTTCCATCATCCCCTGTCTGATTATACAATATTTTTTATTTCCATCCTGTTGTTCATGAATTCAAATATTCTTTTTCCCTGGAATACAGGTATCCTTCTCATATAGCAGAATTTCCTTAAATCCATGTCGTGGGAGTCATATTCAAAATAGGGCAGTTTTCTTCCGTATTTTCCCATTATGGAAATACACTGTTCCCTGCTCACTTTTTCACCTATTCCTCCGTGGAAATAGGTAAATTCCCCATTGATGTTTACAATATAATCCCTGCCTATTCCCTTCTCGACCCTTATTTTTTCAACAAGATCTTCCATATCCCTGGCAGTGGCCATTGCCTCTCCAGTCGATCTCATCTCCGGTCCCAGGGCGTATATGGAATTTTCAAACCTGTCGAAGGGAAAAACCGGAATCTTGGCGCAGTATCCCTTTATGTGTACATCTTCTCTATCGATTTCCCCATTCAGGATTGCCCTTATTCCTTTCCCAACCCAGTTAATTCCAGTAAATTTGCTTATAACAGGAACTGTTCTGCTTGCTCTCGCATTCATCTCGATCACATATATCCTGCCATCTTTCTCCATGAACTGGAGATTTCCAAACCCCTTCATTTTGAAATGCCCGGATATGAGAGATATGATTCTTCTTCCCTCAGCCTCTATCCATTTTTCTGGAATTCCTTTACCCATTATGGATATGGCGTCCCCTGAATGCACACCTGCCTCCTCAATATGCTCCATGATGCCGCATATCTCTATCTGGTCAACATTGCATATGAAATCAAGATCAAATTCCCTTGCATCTTCCATAAATCTTGATATGTGATATTTTCCCTCCGGGGCTTCGTTCAGATATTTTTCGAGCTCCATGGAATTTCTGATTATTCTTATCATTGAGCCCCCAATGATAAAACCTGATCTTATGATCACAGGCAATCCCATCTTCCTTACAGCCTCTTCGATCTGACCTCTTGATTCTGCACCCTCCCATGATGCCTGAAGTATATTGTTTTGCCTTAAGAATTCAGAGAAAAGGTTTCGATCTTCCATTCCCTGTATGGATTTTGGAGATGTCCCCAAAACCATGCTTTCTCCGAAAACCTCAGCAATGGAGGAAGCCATATTCTGACCTGTCTGTCCTGAAAACTGCACAATGATCCCACTGACCTTTCTTTTCTGAATTATGCCAGATACATATTCCAGAGTAAGGGGTTCAAAATAAAGTTCATTGGATATGTCAAAATCTGTTGAGACGGTCTCCGGATTGGAATTTATCATGATTGCATTCAAACCCATTTTTCTTATTTCTCTGACAGCCTTGACTGAACTGTAATCAAATTCAAGGCCCTGGGCGATTCTGTTTGGCCCTGACCCCATTATGAGAATTTTTCTTTCCATATCTTCACTGAGATCATCCTCTTCCAGATAGGTTGAATAGAGATATTTTGTTACTGAATTGTATTCCCCTGATGATGAATCTATTTTCCTGATGGATGGCAATAAATTTTTGCCAATCCTCATTTTCAATATATCCACCTCACTCCTTCCAGTAACCCATGAAAGTATTATGTCAGGTATCCCGGCCCTCTTGTATTTTTCCAGATTATCCTCCATATTTCCTGTTCTTGCAGAATTTATGAGATCTGTTATATTTTTCAATTTCAGAAGAATCTCCTCTGACCACCCTGTTCTATTGTGAATATCATGTATTCCCATGTTTCTCACAAGGGCTGCAATGATGTATGCATATCTCATGTTATTTGGAAAGGAGATGTTTTCCCTTATTTCCTCCACAGGCATATCTCCTCTGAAAAATTTTCCGAGGTTTATTTCAAGGGATGCAACCGCTTTCAGGAAAGCCTCCTCGAAACTCCTTCCTATGCCCATGGTTTCCCCTACGGAATGCATTGCAATTCCAATTTCTGTGTCTTCCGGAAACTTTGTGGAAGGCCATACAGGTATTTTTACAGTCACGTAGTCTTGCGATGGCTCGAATGCAGCAGAGGTGTTTCCTGTTATGGGGTTCCTTATCTCTGTCAGTGCATATCCGCATACTATGAATGTGGCTATCTTTGCAATGGGATATCCTGTAGCCTTTGATGCAAGGGCAGATGACCTTGATGTTCTGGGATTTGCCTCTATGGCATAAAACCTTTCCCTGTCTATATCGACGGCAAACTGTACATTGCATGCTCCCCTTATCATGAGTATTTCTGCAATCTTAAGGGCCTGCCGCCTCATCTCCTGATGAAGATGATCAGGAATTGTGAGTGATGGTGTTACCACTATACTCTCTCCTGTGTGTACACCCATTGGGTCGATATTTTCCATATTGCAAACCATTATGGCATTCCCGGAATCATCCCTTATGACCTCATATTCCATCTCTGTCAATCCAAGCAAAGATCTTTCTATCTCTAGCTGATTATTTCCTTCTATGGAAAAGAAGGAACTGAAAAACCTTTCAGCCTCTTCCCTGTTTCTTATTACCCTTCCCGAGTTTCCCCCAAGGGAAAAGGATGTCCTTGCAATGAATGGATAAAATTCAACCCTTTCCAGATCATCTTTCCATGAATCTACCCTTATGACCATGGATTCCGGTACATTTATGGAATTTTCAACCATTTTTTGATGGAACAGGCTCCTGTCCTCGGCCAGCCTTATTCCTTCAGGAGGCGTCCCCATTATTTCTATTCCATACTTCTCAATAATTCCCCTGTCATAGAGCTCAAGCAATATGTTCAGGCCTGTCTGGCCTGCCATTCCTGCAACTATTCCATTGATCTTTTCCTTCTCAATGATCCTGACTGCATTTTCAAAATTTATTGTCATCACATATATTCTATCAGCGGTTTCCTCATCTGTCTGGATTGTTGCAGGGTTGGAATTCAACAGAACTGTGTATATTCCGAGGGATCTTAAGATTCTGCATGCCTGTGAACCGGCATAATCAAACTCTGCAGCCTGACCTATTACAACCGGACCGGAACCAATCACAAGAACCCTTTTATTTTCAGTTTCTGATTGCATTGGATAATCCCTCCACAGCCTTAAAGAAACCTGCAGGATCCTTTGGTCCGGGAGAACCCTCCGGATGATACTGCACAGATATTATTCCATTTTCAATGTTTCCTGCCATCTCCACCGTTCCATCATTGAGATCATGTTGCATTTCAATCAGGGATGAATTTTTAAGGGAATCCCTTGAAATCCTGAAGTTGTGGTTGTGGGACGTAATAAATATTTTTCTTCCATCCGATACTGCATGATTTATCCCATGATGGCCGTATGGCATCCTCTCCAGTTCTGCACCAAGGGAACTTCCTATAATCTGGTGGCCGAAACAGACACCGGCAACAGGCACATTTCCCTCTGCTTTTCTTATAATATCCCTTATTCTGTTTAGACCAGGATCTGATGGATCTCCAGGACCGTTTGAAATGAAAATAAGATCATAATCATATATGGATCCTATCCGGGCATCAAGACCAGCCACGTGTGTTTCACCCATAGCTGAAATTTGCCTTAGAAGATCAGACTTTGTGCCAAGATCAATAAAAAGTATTTTATTCTCCATTCCTCTGTTAAGCACGATTTCACTTTTTGGCCCGACATTCCTTATAAGATCAACTGTGCTCTTTCTTTCAAATGATCCAGAATAGTTTAAATCATCAGTTATTACGCCCATAATATTTCCTGAATCCCTGATCTTTTTAACCAGTCTCCTGGTATCGACCCCATATATGCCCGGTATTCCCTGATGCTTCATCATGCCATCAATGGCAAGGAACCCCCTGCCCGTAATATCAGGAGCGTCTCTGACAACTATTCCTTCAGCCTTAATTCCGTTGCTTTGCTGGTTATCCTTCCAGAATTCATAATAAAATATGGAGGGGAATGCAAAAACCATAATCTGCCCTGCATATGAAGGATCGGTCATGGCTTCATAGTATCCGGATGAACTTGTTGTAAAAATCAATTCTCCACTTTTTTCAACAGACGCCCCGAACGCCTTCCCCTCAAAGGAATCACCATCCTCGAGGAGAAGGTATCTCCTCAATTCAGGCGACCTCCTGTTTTAATTCTGAAAGAATCCCCCACAAAGCCCAAAAAAATTCCAGTTTCCTTTGTGGTTATCATCTGTCCCTAAAAATACCCATTGTTTTTACATATAAAAATATTTTTGCAAAAGCCATCCCCATAATGTTTTGATCTCTGATAGAAATGACAGCATACTTCTATGAGATAAGTTGATCTGTTTTATGTTGATCTCTTTTCTTCATAAATTCTTTTTCCACCTCTTCAAGATCTTTGAATCTTCCTGGCTTATTTGCCCTCAGTAGCATGGTCTTCATCTTTTGCTCAGCGAGACCACCCATGTTATGCTTGAACTCAATGATCCCTGTGAGCACGAAGTGTATACATTCCAGGAGGATCCTTGCAATTGCAACTATTGGACTATTCTTTCCAGATCTTTTTATAATGCTGAGGTACTTTGCCCTCATTCTTTTTGAATATCTTATGATTACATGGGCAGCAGTCAGAGAGGTGAACCCAAATAGGGAAGGCCCATGCTTTGTTATGTGCCCTTTGACATCTCCGTTTCCGGATTGAATCTGCTCGGGCAAAAGACAGGAATAAGATGCAAGTTTTTGCTTTTTTGGAAATCTGGACAGGCCATCTATCTCTGACATCCCATCCATCAGATATGATAGAACAATTCTATCTATTGAGAGAGGGTTTGAAGATTCCTGCAAGATGGATCTCATGCCACCCCTTCCAAATATGTTTATAGCATGTATTATGATTCCATGTCCTATCAGGGGTGCAGTACCCGGTTCTTCAATATGTTCATCTCCTTGCCAATAAACTTTCTTCATCTTACAAGCGATCTCAGATCATCATATTCCCTTGAATGGAGATGTACATCCGGAGGCTTCTTAATCCCCAGAATCTTTGCAATCTTGGATGAATCCTCTTTATCATTCTTCTTTGCTGCCATGAATATTAGAGAAAACTTTGATGGAACTGCCAAATTTTCTGAGAAACCCATGTCTCTCAGTTTTCTTGCAATATATTTTCCTGATGTTGCCAACTCAAGTGCAATCTCAGGTCTCAGATCCAGGTATTTGTTCCGAATGCATTCAATGCATCTTCTGTGTTTTCTATCTCATAGCTTCACAAACATTTACCTCTTCATCCATGCGTTTACATATACTCTACTTTTATGTACATCCAATCCAATATGGATTCCAACCACCTCCTTGATGGTTCGTGGGAGTTCAAAGTCAGAGATAACTCGACAGCCTTCTATTCACCCTTCTTGCAGGGTACTATGTTGAGACGAAGGGCAGCTAATCTTAAAGTCGACCTCACGGGTCAGCGAATACTGCAGC
>JAGDXN010000061.1 GCA_023256455.1 Cuniculiplasma sp. | reverse complement strand
ACTCATCACAGAAAGCATTTATGAAATCTGTGGAAGGGAGGGGAGATGAAATGGTTACCATGGAAACATTCATGGAATCCTTAAGTGTAATAAAACCCTCAATCAGTAAAAATATAATTGAAAGATACATTAAATTTGAAGAAGAGAGGAAAAAATGATTACACTAATCTGTCGAAAAACCAGTATGCATCCCAGGGGTTTGTTATTAAGATGTCCCCATCCCTGAACTTTCTATCTATTATTTTTCCGTAAAGGCACATTCTCCTTTCCTCAAACATGTTCTCATAATCTTCTGGCATTGCGGTGGAATAGAAGATAAAGAATGCCCTGAATAGAGTCAGTGTGGTCTCAGTATTAACATCCTTCAAACTCTTATTGTTTGCCTGAACGTACTGGGCTATGGTCTGCAGGCCAAGGTTAAGAATCTTTTTCTTGACGTCAATATCAGGAGATCTCAAAGAATCCATTCCGGAAAGACTCTTACATTCAATTGTTTCAATGGGGATTGAACCATATATGGAGTCCAGATAATTATAAAGATCATCGTTGAGCTCTCCCCATGATATAAATATGCGCTGTGGATCAAACTCTTCCAGATAGGATTTCAGGGATTGGAGGCTGCCCTCCCTTCCAAGCTCATCCAGAACTTCATATATGACTACCTTGCCTGTCATCTTATCACCTAATACAGCCTTATGGTTTCAAGATTTTTCAGGGCATGGGCCTCTATACCGAACTTCTGCCTCACCTGCCTTGCAAAATCCTGGGCCTTTTCATTTTCTCCATGATTTACCAATATCCGGGATGGCTTTGGCATCATAGTGGCAATGTAACCGAAAAGCTGCTTCTTATCAGAATGACCTGAAAATCCTTCTGCTGTTTCCACATCCATCTTAACTTCATAGTTGGCCTGCTTTCCACCTTCACTTAGAGTGATCTCCCTTGCGCCTCTCTGCACTCTCCTTCCCATCGTCCCTTCAGCCTGGTACCCCACGAATACAAGCGAATGTTTGGGTGAATCAACCCATGCTCTGAAATATTCCATTACAGGGCCACCATTCATCATTCCCGATGTTGCCAGAACTACCTTGTTTTCCGTTGAATCACATATGGAAAGTCTCTGCTCCCTTGTTTCAACCTTCCTGAATATGGGATTCATGAAGGGGTTCTCCCTCTGAATCATTATTCTTTCCCTCAGTTCGCGGTTCAGATATTCCGGGTAGGCGGCATGAATTGCCGTTGCCTCCATTATCATTCCATCCAGATATACGGGGAACTCAGGGAGAGCACCGGTCCTCACAGCTTCTTCAAGAACCATCATAACCTCCTGACTTCTTCCAACGGCAAAAACCGGGATAAGAACAGAACCGCCTCTTTCAAAGGTTCTCTTAATTATTTCTATGAGGGTTTCAGCGGCATCCTTTCTGGTCTTGTGGTAATCATCCCTTCCCGCATATGTACTTTCTGTCATGAAGGTTTCAACCCTCGGAAAATGGTTGTTGGCCATGTTGAAGAGCCATGTTTTTTCAAACTTCACATCTCCACTCAGAACCACATTATAAAGCCCTTCTCCAATATGGAGATGTACACTTCCAGATCCCAGGATATGGCCTGCGTTGTAAAATGTCAATCTTATATCGGGGGTAATATCTGTGGTTTCATTATATTTTAAAACGACAGTCCTCTTTAATTCCTCCCTTATGTGTTTTGTATCATAGGGTGACTTGTAGCCTTCTGCGTGGGCAACCTTTATGAAATCGTTTTGAAGAAGAATGGCAAGATCCCTTGTGGGTTGAGTCATGTATATGGGGCCCTCATAACCGTATTTATACAGCATGGGCGCCATGCCTGAATGGTCAAGGTGAGCATGGGTAAGTATCACTGCATCGATTGAACTCAGCGGCTGTACTTCCGGTAGATAAAGATAGGGTGCACCTTCCCATGGTCTGTCACCTGCACTGTTTGTATTCATCATCCCACAGTCTATCAGAACCCTTGAATTGTTTGTTGAGACCAGAGTTGCACTCCTGCCGACCTCTCTGTGCCCACCCAGTGCGGTGAGTCTCACCCATGTCTCTCCAACCATGGTTGGAGAATTTAGTTTCATCCCAAGATTGTTCAGGAATTTTTTTCTCTCATCCTTAACTTCCCTGAGATATTCCCTGACCTCCTTTACCGTATGGGAATGCATAGGTGGCGCCCTTACGATCCTTGGAGCCCATTTGGTCTCATTTTTTATGCTCTTTATGTATTCCATATCCCTCTGATTTATGAGGGATGGTTCATCAAGTTCTATTACAACTTCACCTGTGTCAGGTTCAAAATATACTTCCCGAAGACCGGCAGATTCGGGTATTATTTCTCTGACCTTTTTCTCCGCAACTTCTTCACTTTCCAGAATTGAGGGGTCAGGCCTGATGGCTATTCTCCTCCTTATCTCCTGTGCTACCTGCTTTGCAATATCATCTCTGTTTGCGAAGAGGTCTTCGTTCTTTGTATAAACAACAATATTTGGGCCCTCATATATAACATCCGTTATCTGATTGTCCGGAAACAGCCTGTTGAATATGGTCTTCGCATCATCAATATAATCTCTGAACGCCATTTAAAAATACACCTGAAAAATTTAGTTTATTAAAATATGATATTAAAGAGTTAATTTTAATTTTTTGATTCTGTCGAGGACTTCACTTTCCTCAAGCTTTCTGAAGCCATCATTGGTTATGACAGCAACATCAATCATTCCACCAGACGCAGAATCTCTTGACTTTGCTGCGCTGATTCCCCTTATTACAAGGTCAATGCCCTCATCCACCTTCATATCTGGTGAATACATGGACTCAAGGACACCATAAACGTATGGAGATCCAGATCCAGTGCTCACATATATGTCTTCAACGGACCCACCTGCTGCATCCACTGAAAATACATGGGGCTTTGTATCTATGCCTGCAATAAGTATCTGAACCATGTACGGATAATATTTTGTCTGGTTCAGGATGTTTGAAAGCAGTGTTGCGGCTGCAGATATGGGCATGTTAATCTTTCTCTGAAGCCTGTAAAGTTCCAGTTCAGCCTTCATGTACCTTACAAGAACCTGGGCATCTCCCACAAGGCCTGCAATGGTCATGGCAGCGTGGGTATCTATCTGGTGAAGTTTTTTTCCGTTCTTGTGCATTATGAAATGATCCATGGTCACCCTTCTCTCTGTGGCCATTATAACTGCGTCCTTTATTGTAATTCCAACTGTTGTGGTTCCCGTATGTAATGTTTGCTCCATGAATTCACGTCCTAAAAACCTGCAGTTGCTGTAGTTTATTGTCATATTAAATATTTTCCTGCATAGGGCTGCAACTTTCAACTGTCACAATCGGATGCATATCATCCGGAATGTCAATGCAGGTAGACTAGTTTCTCTTAAATACGCACAAGTTATACTCACTCATGGTTCTCTACGCAAAAGACATTATGAAGGAATACAAATTCATGATGACCGAGGACACTACTGCCAGTCAGGCCGCTAAGGTAATGAGCAATGATCATGTGGGTTTTGCAATTGTCCAGCGTGATGGCAAACCTGTGGGAATTGTTACCGAATGGGATTTTGTCAACAAAATAGTGGCTAAGGATGCTGACCCAAAGGAAGTGAAACTGAAGGATATAATGAACACACCACTGATGTCCGTGGATCCAAAGACGCCTACCGATCAGGTAACTGTTCTCATGAGTAAGAACGGTGTCAGGCGGCTTCCTGTTGTGGAGAATGGCAAACTTATTGGAGTCATAACCAGCAGAGACGTACTGAGGATATTAAAAGATTACATGGA
>JAGDXN010000024.1 GCA_023256455.1 Cuniculiplasma sp. | reverse complement strand
ATTATTAAAAGAAGAATATGTATCTCTAAAAGATGTAAACAATAAAAAACGAAGAGTAATAAAAATTTTTTATGTACCTTTCAATTCATTCTTAGAATTCTGGAGCTGGAAAAAAAATGATATTAATTTTTATATTGAAAAATATGATTACTACTTCAAAGAAATAGAAAAAACAAAAAATTATTAAATCAATAAAAGAATATACTGTTGGTCTTGCTATCAGAAAAAACGGATCTTGTTCTTATATTTTTTAACGTATTAAAATTATTCACTTCCCTGCAATACATTTCACCTATAGAACAAAGCTCCACGGAAATGAAATCAATAAAATCAGATATTGTTTTTACGAACTCTTCCGTAACGCAGAAATCCACTCCAAGAACCTGCTGGGCAAATTCATAGCTCGGCTTTGGATCCCTGAGACGGTAATCAAACTTGCTCTCCGCCGTGCCCGTGTTTCTGGAATACCTGCTCAGGATAATCCTGCCACAGTCCTCGGAAATGTCCTTTTCGTTGTAGCACGCGGTCAGGCCCAGGCAGAAGCCGAAAAAGTCCCTGTAACCAAGTTCACGGAAGGCCCTGTAGATCGCAATACCGTTTTCCCTGCTCCTAAGAAAATCCCTGATTTTTTCACGGGATTCAATGGATATAACATGCCATAGGGAATTCGGGTTTAAAGGCATAAGATCAGCAGTATCGAATGCTATATACTTATTGATTTTTTCATTTCCATCATTCCTTTTCTGGGGCATGGGGATGGGCCCACCCACAGACTTAACATTTGAACCATTTCCCACAGGAGAAGTTACCTGCGCAGGTGCACCTGTAGGACTACCTGTTTCCTGCTTCAGCCCAATTCCCTCATTAAAGGATTTAATATCAATGCTATCACTTTTATTTTCTTCCTTTATGTCTTCTATGTATTCCTTATCCCCAGACTGGCCTGTTAATAAGCCACCAGAGAGCATACTTACAAAACCAATATTCGCCTCTTCAATATCAGTACTCAGGTCCTTCAACTCCTCCTCTGAAATATCTAAAAATATATCCTTTAAAAATGATATGTTTTTCAACACTTCAGGGTATTCCTTGGTCTGCAATAAAAAGAAAGTGGGGGAAATGGCATAAGTTCTGGTCTTTTTTTCATCATACTTGAATTTTCTTCTAATCCTTATAATATATTTTGAATCCATATACTTTTTCAACACTTTATTATACTCATCCGCAAAATGATCCCGAACAGATTGTAAACTGTATGTTTGAATACAATATTCAAAGATCAAGGAAAAACTTAAACTATCTTTTGTAATGCGAAGCAACTCTTTACTGCCGTTATAAGGAATATTTTTTAAAATATAAACGAACAGGTCTTCACAATCTAAATTCTTTAATTTTTCATTCGGCTCAGGCAGAGCGGGCTGGGCATCGGCACCAGTTGCACCAACCGCACCATTTCCCATGGGAGGTTCATCATAGAATTCAGCAGAGGGTTGCACAGGCACCTGTATATTATTTTTAATATCCGTACCTTTTGCTTCTTCCTGAGGATTATCTGGCTCCTTAACCGACCCTACAATTCCTGCGCGGTCTCTGGATAAAATGTTCATGTGGTCCATCGTATATGAGTTAACCGTTACTTTCTGGACCGCATCTGACTCAGGATCGTAAACAAGGATGTTCCCAGCGGGATAATCAACGTCTATTTTAATGATCGCGTAATAATCGTCTATGCTCTCGTAATCGTTCATAACCATCAAATATTCCTGGCTGTTCTTATACTTCAGAACCTCCCTGAATATTGCTTTAGCGGTATTCTCGTCCTTAACAACAAAGAGAACAAATGAATTTGAGGACTTGCCACGCAGGATTTTCTTCACTATCTCTGTCGGATTTTCCTCTATTTCAACAAGAATATGATCCTTGCCCGCAAAGAATTTCTTATCCTGCTCCGAAAGACCCATTGTTCCTGCTGGTGCAATGGCTTCAAGATCGGATGTTGCCGTACCCACCTGCTTTACGAGGCGAACAAGCAACCTTTTTTTGGTGAGGTATTTGATCGCTCTAATAACAAGCATTCTGTGCATATCCTTGCCCGCTGATGCACCACCGAGCCACTCCATTAGAAACAGCTCGCCCTTGGGCGTCAGCACATATGCCGTTTCCTTGCCCTTGCCGTCAGCAAAGTCCCTCTGCGAAAATATACCACGCTGGACGCCTTGCATAAGCTTAGTATACAAAGAACGGTTGTCAACGGGCGAATATACATCAGGAAAATACTGAGCAAGAATACTCCACACATTCCCCATTTCCTTTATAGTTGCAAAACCCTTATCCAGGTACCTCGGATCCGATTCTCTGATATTATTCATGGCAATGTGACGCCCTTCCGCATGAAGAAGAACCATGGCAATTTCAACAAACATATCATTGGGATCAAACAGCGGACTTTCACGGGTGTCATCAGGAACTACATACTGTTTTGCGTTCTTCTTTATAATTTCCAATGCCCTCTCACGTGGCGTTTTTTGAGTCGATGGAAGAGAAAATGACTTGTATATACCATACTTCAGATCTGGCGTCTTTGCTATCATCAGGAATGGAGGGAGAGTACCGCTATTCTGGTCTATAATCTGTGATTCACCTCTGAAATATTTCCTATCATCATCACCTAACCTAAACAACATACGGATTTGGGCGTTGGCAAGTATAGAACTGCGTAAGGCCATATTTTTTATGCCTGAAAATGATGTTGTGGCAAGGAACAAGGAGATCGCCCATTTCCTGCCTATATCAAGGATTAACTTCAATGATGAATTTGCATATTCCTGGAATTCATCCGCAAAAATGTATATACTTGTTGTTGGATCTCTCTCAGGACTGGTACCTGCTACGTATATCATTGAAATCATTGACGAAAGAAGAACCCTCATCGAGTTCTGCGTAGTGTTCGCCCCAGCAGTAATCAAGACTATCTTCTTTTCATTGATGAACTTGAGCATACTCGCCTTAAAATTTCTCGTGCACAGAATCCGTCTCAGAGCATCAGAATCGGTAATGCTGTCGATCAGCCTTACCGTGCTGTGCAATTCGTCCGGCTTGTACTGGTTCAGCAGTTCAAGGAAGCCCTGGGTAGTTATGTCCGTTGTGGCCATCATGGACTTGAGCTTCTGCCTCGAATTCTTGAACGTGAATAGGTAGGACAGGTCAACGAGATTGGCGTTCCTCCACATGCCCACAACCTTTATGCCCTTTGTTATGTTTGTCAGGATTCTTGCACCCGCATAAGCGGTGCCAGTGCCAGAGGTGGATTCAGTAATGTATTTCAATGTTTCAAACAGGTCATCACCTATTTTTTGCAATACAGCGCCCTGATAGTTCATCTGGGATTTTATCCTTTCTTCAAGGTCAATCCTTTCCTGCTCGCTCTGGACAAGGGCTAACTCCTGAGGAGCCATGATGTTCATACCAATTATCATATCAGGGTCATCAGGGTTAATCATTACTACACGCTTCAGCTCCTCCTCTGAAAGGTTCGGAATAATGCTGTCCATAATATCCTTACCAAATGGGTCAAGATAGAATACAGACGCGTTTACCAGTTGCAAAAATATGCTCACAAGCTCGGAGGACTTGCCGGACCCAGTAGAACCAATCGCTATGCCATGGACCGGGGTGCCCTGCTTAATATTAAAAACAAGCTGGGTAGGCGAATCCGGGGGCGTCAGAATAATACGGTTCACTTCCCTTATCGGATTAATCTGAATATTACGGCTTTCATGGAATTCAAACGATGGTTCTGGCGGGTTTGTAGTATTGGATGAAGGTGGGGAAC
>JAGDXN010000066.1:627-3978 GCA_023256455.1 Cuniculiplasma sp. | reverse complement strand
TCAAATTTTCATAGAAATAATGTTTTTAGGAAAAAACCATTAAGACAATAATAAATGAAATAAAATAATTAATTTTCTTAGCAACTTGATGTAGTATTAATTTTTAAGTTTTATCTTACAGGAATACATTGCCACGTCCTCAATCCTTGCTGATCTGCCTCCTACCCACAGTTTCTTGTTTCTATTCCTTATGAGGAAACTGTGCCTGAACCCATCCTCTATTTTGACATCTAGAACTGCACCGCTTATCCTTGTGCTGTTACCTTTCATTTTACCTTCTATTTCTGCGAATACGGAATATCCCTGTTTTCGAGCCTCGTTAATATACCAGCATACAAGCCATCCCGTATTGAAGGATCTGTTTCCCCATGATGGCATATTCAAGGGGACAGCAGGTTTCCATATGGTGTGATAAAAATAGTAGCTGGACATATGGACAATTTCATTTTCATCAGCGTATATGGCATAGTTTAATTCCTTTCTTCCCCTGTCAATCCTCAAAATTACAGATCTTCTATCTATTATGACCGATTCTGTTGCTGGTCCCGCTCTCCTCAAAAGAATTGCACCTGAAAGAAAATCCAGATCCTGGCCATCTGAATCAGGGAAAGTAACTGCAACCACGGTTATCCCCCTTTTTATTGCTCCCGAAAGGTTTTCTGAAAGATGTTTCAATTCATCATAGGACAGGGATACCATAATTTCAGCATCTGCTCCATCTATGTTCCTCTTAATCTCACTTCTGAGCTTCCTTTCAGATTGAATTACCCAAAGATATGGGTCTATGGCGTCTGATTTTTTTCTTGAAAGTTCGATCTGTCTGGAGATTTCTGTAACACTTTTTTCCATTGCATCCATCTCATTCCTCAGGCTCTCCATTATGTCCCTTGCCTTGTATATTCTCTTCTTTCCAGGACTGAATTCTATGAGATTTCTTGCCATCAATTTTGAAATAACATCATAAACTCTTGGCTGGGGAATTCCAGAATACTGTACAGCTTCTGTTGATGTCAGTGGTCCCTTCAACGCAATTGCCTTGTACACCTTTATCTCATAATTTGTCAATCCAAATTTTTTCAGAGTTTCAAAGGGATCTTCTGCCATTCTTAAATAAAGGCGTCTTGAATAATAAAATTTCTCATATTCCAGCTGAATTCAGAGTTACTGATTTTTAATAACATGCCACAGGTCTATATTTGAAAAAAATGGGAACGCCATGAAAGGGAAAGATGACAGGAAAGAATTTTCAGCATAAATAATTACAAAACCTTCAGTGTCTTTTTTCTCGATTTAAAACCTCTCAATATTTTTACCCTGTCCTGGCCAACATGATAATATTCTGCAACCTGCCTTATTATATCTCTGTTTGCCCTGTTCATCTCCATGGGCTGATCAGTATGCACAATAAGAACACCATCCTCCTCAACAATGGCATCCTTTCCCTTTTTGACAAAAACAGAAACGATCAACAGGCTCCCATGTTTTAGGAGTTAAAATATGTGTCTGAATTTTTGCAGATACAGCCTGATTTAAAGATATTTAATCAAGTTCAAAAATACCCTGGAACTGGAATTTTTATTTAATTATCATACATGGGCATGCAGTATGTCAGTTATTGATCCCCTTCCTTTCATGGAATTAACATTTTTATCATTATATGCCCATTGGTCAGCCACTTTAGACAGGAATAAAAGTAGAAAAAATCATAGCTATTTTTAAATACATCCATTCATTTGTTACTCTGTCCTTAAAATGACATCTAAAAAGTCAGAAAGGTATATGGATAAAATATGGGAGTCTTCCATTGAGGAGAATCTCAGGATGCTTGACGAGATAGAAAATGATCAGGATCTGTCTGAAGAGGAGGTAGAGATTCTGGCAGGCATCATAGAGGATATGATAGAGGAAAAAAATGTTTCTTCATTCAGCCTCATAAACAAATTTACAGGAAAGACTGAAGAACTGAGGCAGACAATGGAAAATGATTTTGGAGGTACTGCAAGGTATGAGGGTGAAATAGACCTTTATGGTGTAAGGTGGAAGGTCTACACCCCATCTCAGGAATTTTCAAGCGCAAAAATCAGGAAATGGAACTATAATCCACACATATCGGAGATACTGAAGAATACCCTCATAAGGGTGGTTCCAGGATATTTCAGTGAATATTTTGACTACCCTCCATGGATACTGGGATCAAAGTATGCGCCAGATACCTATTATGTATCACTTGAAGAGTTGATCAACGTTGCCATAGCAAGAGGAGTAATAACAGGCTGGGAATATCTGGTGGATGTAGGCATACCAAGATTGATGATCGACGATCTCAGGGCAAAGGATCTGGGGAGTATCTTTTAGTGAGAATAATTGCACTTTTCCCAAACTTTCTGGAAACAGATGAATTAAAAATTAAATCAAAATTTATTTTAAGAAAACGTTCCTATTGCCACGAGCTGGATTTTTTCAATGGAATTGAAAAAGAGGATTTCCCAATTATTTTTAATCGTTCATTCAGCTTTTCGATCCCGGAAAACCTGCCCATATATGTTCATGGAAATTTCAACTTCAGGATTCTATGGATACTGTGGGATGAAGAAGCGTTCTGGCAGGTACATGAGATGCTTGAACCTGCATGGAAGAATAGTCAGGGCCATACTAAAAGGGCCCTCTGGTTAATAATAAGGGTAGTTGTTGCACAGGTGAAATTCCAGATGGGGCAGGATAGGATCCACAAGGAAATTCTTTATAAAATAGGGGAAGAGTTTAAGGATAGGTTTCTGGAAGAGCCAGGCCTGAATTATCCATTCATTCCTTCCATTCAACTTCGACAGAAAATAGAAGATCTGATTCAAGCAAATATTTAATTATAGAGGCAATGTGGGTCTATGCAGAGCATTTCATCGGCACTTAATGACAGCCTGATAGGGAAGGAAGTGGAGTTGAGAGGCTGGGTTTACAGGATAAGATCAACTGCAAAGCTTTGTTTTGTTGTTTTAAGAGATTCAAGCAATATAATTCAATGTGTTGGAAAAATAGATGAGATTGGAGAAGAAAAATTCAAGATTTTATCTTCTCTGACAATTGAAAGCAGCCTTTCCCTGAAGGGAATAATAAGAAAGGATGAAAGGGCCGTTACAGGATATGAACTCAATATTTCTGACTATTATGTATATTGCAGAAATGTCAATTTCCCGGTTTCTAAGGACATTTCTGAGGATTTTGAACTCGACAACAGGCATCTCTGGATAAGAAGCAGGGAGTTCACGGCCATTCTGAAAATAAGGTCAACCATATTCAAGGCCTTTTCCGACTTTTTTTACGAAAATGGTTATTATCAGGTACAACCGCCATTGA
>JAGDXN010000066.1:0-617 GCA_023256455.1 Cuniculiplasma sp. | reverse complement strand
GATGGTGTCAACAGCTACTGAAGGTGGTTCCACCCTTTTCAAGGTTCCCTTTTTTGGTGAGGAGGCATACCTGACCCAGAGTTCCCAGTTCTATCTGGAAACTTTCATCTATTCCCTGGAAAAGGTATTCACGATTTCACCAAGCTTCAGGGCTGAAAAGAGCAGGACATGGAGGCATCTCACAGAATACTGGCACGCAGAGGGAGAGGTTGCTTGGATCGGTAATGAGGAAATGATGGACATCGAGGAGAAAATGATTCAGTATATTATCAAGGCCGTATTGGATAAAAATATGGATGATCTCAAGATCCTTAACAGGGATTTGGAGCCATTGAAAGATTCCTTGAAGCCATTCAAGAGAATGACCTATGAGGAGTTAATTTCCCAATCCGAATCACTGGGGATGCCCTTGAAATATGGAGATGACCTTGGTGCTGACGAGGAAAGGAAGATAATGTCTAACTTTACAAGGCCTTTGTTTATTACTCACTTCCCCTCAGAACTTAAAACGTTTTATCACAGGCCCGATCCTGAAAACCCCAATCTCATTCTATGCCATGACCTTCTTGCCCCGGAAGGATACGGGGAAATAATAGGCGGTGGGGAAAGGATCTGGA
>JAGDXN010000004.1:2642-4076 GCA_023256455.1 Cuniculiplasma sp. | reverse complement strand
AAGTTGTACTGCTGAAGTCGGGAAAAAAAGACAGGTTGATAAAATTCATGACAAAAACCAAAAAATGGACATTACCTGCAAACTGCGAGGGCTGTGCTGAGGAACTCGGATCATTCCGTGGTGCCATGACATATGAGGTTGCTTATCTTCTGAAGGAGGCTGAATCATCCGTGTATCGGAAGATGCTTCTAATGAACCAGGAATTCTCATTCTATGCCGGATGTGTGAATCTCATCAATGATATGAATAGAATAGGCGTCGATATTTCTTTTCCGCAAATAGTTGAGAAACAACTGCCAGAGATTGCATTCGCTGATCTTGTCGAAACATCTCTTTCATTGCGAAGTGGAAAACATCCAGTGCCTAATTCACTAAACAGTCCGAGCGTACTTACATTAATTGTAAGCGGTCCAAACAGCGGAGGAAAAAGCGTATTCCTGCGTAGCGTTGGGCAGGCTCAAATACTGGCCCAATCAGGCCTGCCCATCCCGGCAGCTATGTATCGAAGCACCATATTCAATCATGTTTTCGCATATTTCTCAAAAGATGAAAAAAAGGGAGAACAGAAGGGGAGGTTTGAAAAGGAGTTATCAGACCTGGAGGCGATTGTATCCGATCTGAGCGATAGGGATTTAGTTATATTGAATGAACCACTGGCATCAACGAATCAATATGATGGATCAATGATAATGAGAGAAGTGATCGAATCATTTGAAAATGGATCGATTACAACATTTATATCGACCCATTTCTACCATCTTGCGTCATGGATAAGCGAATCCCACAACGATAGAAGATCACTGTTCACTGCTGAACGCCTCTCAGATGGCCGGAGAACCTTCAACAGTCGGCAGAATATGCTGTAAAAGCTTATTTACGTGGAACTGGAAACGATTCATTTGGTCATTCTGTATCGCTATTGCTGAAAAAATGTGATTTCAATGATACTGTGATAAACTTAGCTAAAAAAATTGATAAATACTACATACCCACAAGATATACTGATGCATGGTCTGAAGGTATACCTGAGGATTATTATACACTGGAAGATGCAAATGAAGCTATAGACTGTTCAGAATCAATAATATCTGAGGTGGAAAACAAATGGAAGTCATTAAAAAACGTATAAGTGAGAGAGATAAAATAATAAATCAGGCAACTGAATACGCAATGAACCTCAAATTCAGGTGTACGGTAATATTAATAGGATCATATGCCCGGGGAGATTTTAATCTCTGGAGTGACATAGATTTGTTAATTATAGCTGATTTCAACGGAAATCCAGTTCAAAGATTGAAGAGTATAGATTTTCCCCCTGGTTATGAAACTATACTGTTAACTCCAGAAGAAACCAGAAAGATGAGGAATGAAAATAAAAAATTCATAAATGACGTCTTTGAAGAAGGATTAGCAATAAGGGATGATTTCAAGTTA
>JAGDXN010000004.1:1168-2632 GCA_023256455.1 Cuniculiplasma sp. | reverse complement strand
AGGATTGAAGAGCCTCTAATGTTATATAATAACACGAGTGATAATTATCCCGATGAACTTCTGATCGCAAGTTCGACTGTCGCTGTACTTCTGGCGAGGGTCAATAAGAAATCTTTTTCAGAGGCTTTAAAGGACCTTGTAAATGATCAGGTATTGCTTCATAACATAGCAGAAAAATACGAACAAAACAAGAATTTCTTCGCTTAAATTTAACATTCAGCTGATATGGTATGAATCAAGAAATATACTTTCTAGTTAATTGACCTAATTTTGTTAATCTATTCCTTGTAAATGTACAAGCAGTTGTTTCTAATTATTTTTACGATAGTGTACACAAATTGCTGTAATTTCGAAAAGATCCTGTACAACCTTAATCGGCCTCCATGTTCATATATTTTTTCCCAGTGATTCATTCTTCATTTATGTCCATCATCATTGATATGGCTACGTTAACAGCACTTATTCCAACGGACATGTACCTGTCTTCTTTGTACATTTTTTGAACTCAACGTTTGATATTTAAGCAGCAATAGCGGTTGTGTACAATATTACGCGTAAATATAAACCCCCTGTTAATAATGATATGATCATCAAATTGAAATATATGGATCTCTTCAACATCTAATAGGTATATGAATACGAAAATCCTTCCATTATTATGCCTGATAATGAATTATTCACCAGAGCACTGAATCTTCAGAGGCCATGATATGTCAGGGAAGTGAAGTTCGATCCCTGCGGGAAAAGGCTTGACATATATACAGGCAGGACTTCAGAATTATTACCATGTCCTGTATGTGGAAAACCATGCGTGGATTATGATTCCATGGAACGTGTATGGAGATACGTAGATTTCTTTCAGTATGAGGCATACATGCAGGGATACCAGATTGCAGAAGGCATAAACAACAAGATCAGGACAGCATTCAGGGATTCATATGGCTTCAAATCAAAAGAATAAGAGGATACGATAATATCCCCTGTAGCCGAAAAACAACACCCATTACTTTTACAGGGATAAAAATGATAGATTGTTTATATACCCATACAATGTTTAATAGAGCCATTTTTAATGATCATGAATAAAAGGCAATAAATATCATTAATATCGAGGAATGTTACAAATATTTTCACAGTCATAAAAAATTCCGAATCTTTTATGAAACAAATTTATACCTTTCTCGAATAGCAAAACTATGGAACCTGAAATACTTTATAAAAAAATGGACGATCTTGGAGAGGGCCCGACATATGACGAGAGACGAAATCGCGTATACTGGATCGACATTCGCGGGAAAAAATTTCATTATCTTGATCTTGGAAACGGCGGAATGGAGACATTCGCCTCTATAGGAATGATATCATCAATAGTTCCAACGGATGGCGATATGATGGCTGCCACGGTGGATCATGGATTCTATCTTATTGATGAAAAAGGAAAGCATACACTCATAACCGGGGATG
>JAGDXN010000004.1:281-1158 GCA_023256455.1 Cuniculiplasma sp. | reverse complement strand
GCCGAATTTTATTATATATCATTCAATAAGGATGAATTTGTCAGTGAAATTCTTAAACAAAAGGATTTTTTTAATAAGGAACTTAAAAACGTTGTTATGGAAGAATTATCAGACGTAAATTATGCTGCCAAAATCATAACGTCATGGATAGCATAACTCAACGTCCGTAACCGATTCGTGTATTGCAGGATCAGAAAACACATTTTTTCTATAAATTTACCTATGAGAGACGTTTCCTTCAATGACTCTGGCCATCTATCATTGTTATGTACTACTTTTGAAAAAGAGGCTCTCAATTCGGATACACAGATTATTTATACTATTTTTTAACCTTCAATTTCGCTTTGATTTAGATTTAAATGGTCTGTTCTTCAATTGGATTCTAGGAATCTTCCCCTAAAACCATAGTTTAAAATATGTTAACTAGGATTCATTAAACCCTCTAATTCAGGTATACTAAAGCGTTGAATAATGCTCATAAGTCTGTCAGATCTTTCAACACACTGCTGAGAAAAAATTTGACTCGTTTCTTCGTGCTATTCTCAGAGGAACATCCATGATTTCCTCAATGATCTCAGATTGTTTCCGAATGTTTTTATCCTATGAATTTCTTAATAATTCAGAACATTTTCAGGTTTACAACAGATTTATTGCATTACTGTATAACTTATAGCCAGTTAAATAGATTTTATATTTTCATTTATGTTTCTAACATCTTTCATGAATATATCTTCCTGTTTGTTCCTGAGTATAATCTGGTAAATTATAACATCTCTGTCAAGAATATCTGAAGTAAGCTTAACCTCGATGAAATTTTCAGAATCAGGATTATCGGAATCCCAGAGCGTAAACCCCCTGACATTCATTTTATTGCTGG
>JAGDXN010000004.1:0-264 GCA_023256455.1 Cuniculiplasma sp. | reverse complement strand
CTTTAACAATATTTGATATTTTTTCCAGATCATTACTTCTCACTATATCAAATACAGAAGGATCCTTATTTTTTACCTTTATTTTTAATTGCAGTTCATAGAACCAGAGATTTTTATAAAAAAAATGCATATCTTTTATTTTTGGCAAAAATGCGCTTTCTGTTTCTTCAATCAAGGCATCCAAAAAATTACACTGTATTCCAATTGAATTTATATCTGTATTCACATCGATTGTCATTTCACCTTTCTGGAGCAATGGCCCCT
>JAGDXN010000058.1:31010-34103 GCA_023256455.1 Cuniculiplasma sp. | reverse complement strand
GCATTATTTTAAATTCTTTTATTGAAATTTATAAGGTATTTTTAATTTGAATTCAACTATTTTGGAATGAGCCTGCCCGAATTTTTTATAAATAATATTGTGAAATTTAAACATATACAAAATCAGCTGATTTTCTTTTTCTTCCTGTAAAACAGTGTTACACCAGCGGCTGCAATGGCCAGCCCTATGCCGGCGATCCCCAGAACTTCATAAATGGTTGGAGACTGGCCCTTTTGTTGAACCGGACTGATGGATATTATACTTATTTCGCCTGAGCTAAAATCTGTTACGTACATATATCCATTATCTGGATCAAACACGCTTCCGAATGGACCGGAGCCGACCTGAATAGAACCTATGATGCTATTTGTTGTCGTATTAATGACTGAAATATTATTCGAATTAAAATTGCTCACATAAATATATCCATTTGAGGGGACACAGGAGATGCTGTATGGTCTGAACCCAAGTGAAATTGTCTGGGTAACATTGTCAGTTTCAGTGCTTATGACTGAAATGCTCTCTGAGCCAAAATTGGATACGTACACGTCATGATTGAATTTATCAAACATCGCTGCGTCTGGAAATAAACTGTCATAAATCGATTTTATTACCTTGCCAGTAAAACCATCCACAACTGATATATTATGGGACCAGTAGTTTGGAACGTATAGATAGTTTGTTGATGGATCTATGGCGATCTGAATGGAAAGGCCGTAAGTGTGGGGTGCCCTTGGAAGAAAATATTTGTAGCCATTAAGGTGATCTATGGACGATATAACTTTGTTTTCTGAACCGCTAATCACAGACATATTGTTTGAACCTTCGTTTGACACATAGATATTGCCATTGACAGGATCAAAAACTATCCCCTCAGGATCCAGGCCTGTTTCAATACTGTATACAACATTATTGGTTGACCCATTAATCACAGAAACATTGTTTGAGACCCTGTTTGAAACATATATATTTCCATTAATTGAGTCAACAGCTATTCCAAAGGGCATTAGACCAACTTCAATATTTTTCACTATCCTGCTTGTGTTTGCATTAAGGACAGAGACGCTATTGGATCTTTCATCAGCAATATATAATTCTCCATTCCTTGAATCGTAGCCTATTCCAGCCGGGTACATACCTATTAAAATTTTTGTGACCAAACTTTCATTTGAAACATTAATTACCCATACATCATTGGATCCCTGGCCAGTTACATATAAATATCCGTTCAGTGGATCGAATGCGTCCCCATATGGATTCGCCCCTACAGAAATTGAATATTTCACTGATTGTGTCTGGGTACTGATGACAGAAATGTTATTAGAACCTTGATTTACAACATAAATATTCCCGTTTGATGGATCAAGTGCAAGCGATGATGGTAATTGCCCCACAGGAATTGATTTAATCAACTGCCCATCAGAAGGGTTTATAACTCCCACAAAATTTTGTAAACTTGTTATGTACATATATCCATTTGCCGGGTCAAAAATGCCTGCTAGGGCAAAACGGATGCCTGTATAAATTGAACCTGAAATTCTGCCAGTGGTGCCGTTAATTACAGATAAATTGTTTGACTCTGAATTTAATATATATACATTCCCATTGTTTGAATCGAAAACATCCCCCATTGGCTCACTTCCTACGTCAACTGTTGCCACAACCCTATTGCTTGAGCCATTAATTATGGAAACGTTGCTTGATAATTCATTGACAACATATAGGAAACCATTGTGGGAGTCATAGGTAAGACCGTAGGGATAAGCCCCTACCGTAATTGATTTAACAACCCTGCCCGTGGATACATTAATAACAGAAACGCTCCCTGAAAAATAGTTTACAACATATAAGTTCCCATTTTTGGTGTCATAGGAAGCTGCATTCGGAAAGACTCCGGTATGTATTACCCCAACAACCTCATTACTTGACCCGTTAATGACAGATAGGGTATCTGACGCTCTATCCGTGACATAAACATATCCTGTGGATTGAACAAACACGTCATTAAATGGAAATTCTCCCTGAAGTCCACTAATGTTTCCAGTGGATAACGCGTTGTTCATCATATTCAGGTTGTACTTTAAGGAACCTATTTTGTTAGAATTTGTACTGTTAAATAGAGGATAATAGGAGTGCCTGCTACTTTTATTTTCCATTGAAACAGGGTGTCCAGACGGGACGGTAATTAAGGGCATTGTGACTGTAAGAATTAAGGCTGCAGAAATCACCATAACTTTGAATAAGGCTGAATTCGGAAAATTTTCCTCGCTTTTCATAAATTTATATTGACAGGCTATTTTTAAAGTCTCCCAGACTTTTGAAACAGTTAAGTTTAAATATTACAAACTTCACCTTTCCACCAAAAATATTTTCGGACAGTAAATAATCTAAGATGTGCAGGTTTTGAATGGTCAAAATACCCCTTCATTTCCTTAAAAATCTCACATGCAAAAGTTAAATTGTCATGAATGAAGTGAATACATGGAAAATTACAGTGTCATTAAAATTGAAAATCCCATGTGGAAAAGGAAAAAATTGGCAGATCTGTTCTTAAATTGGGATTGAATTTTTCAGTTTGCGCATAAATTGCGGCTGTTGGCAATTAAGAATTACACGAAATAACCAAGATCATCCTTCTGGTTCTTTTCCTGCATTTCGCCCTGCATCTTTTCTGTTAGCTCCTCAATATTTCTACTCCTCTCTTCTATGTCCTTTGTACTGATCCTGAAACCGATCAGGGAAGAAAGGACTCTTATGAGTGCCAGTGCTGCCTTGGGATCTGTGAAATATCCAGACGTCTCTCCCATTATGCATGCAGCATCCATGCCATAAAATTCCCCTGCCATGCCCATTATGAGGCCTGCAGAGCCAATAATTCCACCACCAGGCTCATTTTCTGAAAACACAATGCCTGCGTTCTCCAGTTTCCTTTTAATTTTGGTATCAGTCACGGCTCCCAGTACCCTTGGATTTTCAACAAGTTTGCCAATGCCATAGCCTCCAAGCGTATAAACTGTTTTAACACCATATTCCTTTGCAATGTTAAGAATTGTTTCACTTATTTCATACTGACCTTCCGGAGTGTTTCCTTGG
>JAGDXN010000058.1:27976-30995 GCA_023256455.1 Cuniculiplasma sp. | reverse complement strand
ATCCCCTGTGAATACCATAAGGCTCTTTTTCTTTGAAATATTTTTAAAATACACACTGTTTCTGGGAAGGGACGCTGTACCATCAGCATTAACGAATACCTGGGCAGGGAGATGGGTGGAAAAAATATCATATATCTTTATCATTTTCAATTTGTCCACAATATAATCCACGGTAAGTCTCGCAACATTTCCTATGCCAGGAAGTCCGCAAATAAGAACCGGTGAGCTTTCAATTGCAATATCCGCATCTAACTTTTTAACAATTATTCTATCCATCTAATTCATCCTCCATCTCCTCAAGCCTGTATTTCTGAAATTTGTCAGTGGTTGAATACTTTGCAGGGCCTGCAACCCTTGTGGGATGGGAGCATTTGGGGCAAATGTCTTTTAAGGTGTATATCTCACATTCCGGGCATTTTTTAATTATTCCCTTCATTTCTCCTTACTTTCCCTTTCAAATTCAAAGGACACTCCCAGTTTCTTCGATGCCTCCTGGATGTTCTGGATAGATGTTTTCAATATCTCCTCCGCCTCCTTGAATTCTCTGCTTCTCACCTTTATGAGGTATCTTGGAGCACCAGCATACTGTATCTGAACACTGTCAGCCTTCCCTGCTGCAAGGGACTGCTTCACCTTTTCTATACCATCAGAGGCAAGAGAGTACATCTCTATCTTGCCGCCTATTTTGACAAAGGGGGATGCTACATTTTGCTGGGCAATTTTAATAAATACAGTTCTCCACTTTGCCCTGGTTCCCTTGAGGAACTCATCCCCCTCACTGGATGCTTCTTCAAATGCTTCGTACAGGGACCCAAACCTTTCTATAAGTTCGTTACCGAACTCTTCCATACACTGCTCTGGCTTTTTTTTCAATGACTGCGCAACAATTTCCAATAGTTTTTCTGCCTTCTGGTCGTTTTTCCACTGGGAGATTTTGTCTCTTTTTTGATGTTCGTTAACCCTCTTAAGGGAAAGTTCAACAACACGCCTTTTTGGGTCCACCTGAAGAACTTTGCATACAGTTTTCTGGCCTTCCCTGAGATAATCCCTGATGAATTTAACCCAACCACTTGCAACCTCGGATATGTGTATATATCCATTTACGTCGGGATATTCATCCAGCTTCACATCTGCACTGAACTTATCCACTTTCTGAATGGTAACTACTACCAGATCTCCTTCCTCAGGCATTACATTGTCCATGGAAATCAGTATTCTTCTACTATTTCTCCGGATGTTTTAATAAGGCCACCGGTTGGTCTTGCAATTTCAGCACCGCAAATATGGCAAACAACAACACTTGATGCTCTGGTAAAGGTAATCTGCTCATTTCCGCAGTCCGAGCATTTTATCTTAATGAATTTGTTTGACTTTCCCTTCAGCTTTTTCATCTCTTTCTCTGCCATTATCTTACCTCCACGATCTCGAATTTCTTTGCCCTCTGTGTTGGGCTTGTTGTTGCCTTCTTGCATTTCAGGCATCTGTATCTAATGCTCACCCTCTTTGTTGGTTTCTCCCTTCCCTCAAATTTAGGCCTTGGGAAACCTCCAAAACCAGATGTAGCTCTTCTGAATCTCCTCTGTCCTGCCCTGAGCTCACTTGCCTTTCTCTTTCTTACCCTCTCAACCTCGTGATTGGTATGCTCCTTGCAGTATTTGCAGTACATTTTTATGTTTTTTGGCATTTTCACTACATTCACCCTTAATTATACACCTTAAGTGTTGATTTTACCAGTATTCATTATCCATATAAGTATTTATTTAGAAATGAATCGGAAAAGTCATGGATCAATCCAACCCTATGATGGGAAACATGAGTTATCATATAATTGTGATATTATTCAAAAAAATATTTTCGTCCCATTGTTTAGATATTTTTTTATATTGCAGTTCAATAAGCCCTTAATTAATATGCCAAAAAATCCGGATACAGGAAATAAACCACTGGATGTTCTGAGAAATTCAGTTGAAAAGAACGTTCTTGTGGACGTTAAGGGTAATAGAGGATATTCAGGTATTCTCGAAGGAAATGACGTCTACATGAATCTCGTGCTGAAAAATGCCAGTGAGATAATAAATGGAGAGGCTAAGGGATTCCATAGCAGGATTCTCGTAAGGGGAGATAATGTAATATTTGTATCTCCGTCAAAAGGTGATGAACAATGAGTAATGGAACAGCAGTAATGGGTAAAATGAATAATAAGAAGGTTCACATCAGATGCAGAAGATGTGGACACCACTCTTACCATGTAAGAGAAAAGAGGTGCGCTCACTGTGGCTTCCCAGCCCCAAAGTTGCGATCCTATAACTGGGCTAAAACCAAGTGAGAACTGTGCCGTAGTTGGTTATTACGGCACCGATTCAGCCTTCGAAAAACTTTACATTTCTCTGAGAACACTTCAACACCGTGGCCAAGAGGCTTCTGGTGTGGCAGTGTTTGATGGGAGAAGAATAAACCTTCTGAAGGTAGATGGATATGTTTTTGAGGGTTTTAAGCCCTATATTGAGAAGGGGCAAACCCCTGAGGGCACCATAGGAATTGGACATAACAGATATTCTACAGCTGGTCAGAAGAATCTTACAGGAGCTGGCCCATTTTTAATTTCAACATCCAATGGAGATATGGCCCTTTCCCATAACGGAGAGATTGTAAACCATAATGAGCTGAGAGAGGAACTTAAGGAACATGGAGTACCCTTTTTAACAAAGACAGACACAGAGGTTATGTTAAACGTTATTGCAAGAGAAATAAAACTTAAGGGTATCAAGGCAGGATTAAGGAGTGCAATGGATATTCTAAAGGGATCCTATTCTGCAATCCTTCTCATTCAGGGAAAGATGTATGCTATTCGTGACCCAATGGGTTTCAGGCCTCTAATTCTTGGAAAGGTCGGAAACAGTTATGTTGTGGCCTCAGAAAGCTCTACCATAGATGTATTGGGTGGAACCATAATCAGGGATGTTGATCCCGGAGAGGTAATAGAATTTTCCGACGGGACATACAACGTTCTCATCAGGAA
>JAGDXN010000058.1:17954-27966 GCA_023256455.1 Cuniculiplasma sp. | reverse complement strand
TCAGGAATCCCGCCACCAGACTGGCCCACTGCATGTTTGAATGGGTATACTTTGCCAGACCAGACAGCATAATAGATAGAAAGGAGGTATACGACACAAGGCTGAGGATGGGAATGGAACTTGCAGCAGAATCTCCTGTGGAGGCCGATATTGTAATACCCGTACCAGATTCTGGCAGGACACAGGCCCTGGGATATTCCGTGGCAACAGGTATTCAATACAGCGAGGGGCTTTTCAAGAACAGGTATTCAGAAAGGACCTTCATAATTCCTGGAGAAACTAACAGAGATGTTGCCGTAAAGATAAAACTGAACCCCATAAGAAGCGTTGTGGATGGAAAAAGAATAGTGCTGGTGGATGACAGCATAGTAAGAGGAACAACAATGAAAAGGATAATATCCATACTCAGAAATGCTGGCGCAAAGGAAATTCATGTCAGAATAGGATCTCCTCCAATTGTTGCACCCTGTTACTTTGGAATTGATATGAAAACAAGGGATCAGTTCATTGCCCTGAATAAGAATGAAAAGGAGGTTGCAGAATCTATTGGTGCAGATTCTGTGGCATATCTTTCCATTGAGGGTCTTAAGAAAAGCATAGGCATGGGAGATATGGAACTGTGTCTTGGGTGCCTTACAGGGAGATATCCCCTCAGGGTCGAGGGAGAAATGGAAGAAAAGCAGACAACTCTCGATCAACTCTGAGATATGGACTGTATCATTTTATCAATTACTTCTTCCTTTAACGGGTTTCTAAAATAATCCGATCTTATACATATGGAGAGTTTTCCCGCAAGTTTTCTTGCAACCTTTCCCCTTTTTGCAGGAGGAGCAGAGGCAACCATCTTGCTCTTATATATTAATCCATACTTTGGATTCCTGACTCCCTTTGTTTTGCTTATGAAAAGCGATCTCTCTGCACCGGCCATCTGAATGGATGAGGATCTTGCCATGGCAAGCCTCTCAAGGCTTCCGAAATGGGCCAGAAGTTCACAAACCGTTGTGGTACCTGCAAGATGGCATGATCCCGGAAGTATCTCCTGTGTTCTTCTTTCGATTTCATTCCAGAGACGATCCTTCTCCTGGATCATTTCCATACCCATCCTGCCAATAGTTTCCATGCCCGGGTTTCCGCTTTCAACCATCTGGTGAAAAAATACTGACTTGTCGCTATGATTGCCTAACAGGAGTGAAAGGGCAAGGGATTTTTCATAAAGAGTATTGATTATTTCATCCATGGAGAAATATACATTGATCATCTTCACCAGTGTCCAGTCTTCCCCAAGAGATTTTTTGAGCTGAATTCGTCCATATTCAATCATGGCCTTCCGTAGATCAGGAATATGCTGGGGCTTTTCCCCCGTTGTTTCTATTTCCACATTCTCTGAAAGTCTCCTGAATATTTCTGACGTATCTCCTTCCAGACCTTCATAATATTCCAATCTCCCGTCCATATTCCTTCCATACCATTTTCTATATGCAACCATTGAATTATCTCCTTCCCTGCCTGTTCCTGGCCCAATCTTTGCGGGAATTTCCCTGAGATCTGTTTGCTGATTTTTTATAATTTTCCCTTTTTCTTTCCTCATGTCTGGAACTTCCATAATCATTGGATTTCCTTTCCTTCTGACCAAATGTCCTCACTTCTCTGGGTTTCTCCTTTTCCCTGGGTTTATCCCTTTCCTGAATTTTCCCTATCTTTGAAGGTTCAGGATCCACAAAAACCCTGTCAAAGTCCAGGATCTTTGTGTCCATGATCTGGTTGTAAGATATTAACATCTTTCCTGTACCCACAAGCTTTCCGCTTTCAGAAAAAACACCTACCCTGTCCCCTGCCAGTGGTTCACCTATAATTGCCCTCAAACCTCCAGGATAAAGATCAGATCCGTGGGAAATTGTCCCTATGGCAGATTCCTTCACAATTATCTTTGCATAGGGAGAGAGAAGATAGGATGGTGAAAATATTATGGAACGGAGCATCCTGTCCTTCCCCTCATTGGCAAGGGCCACATAGTCGCTTAACTGCTGAAGGGTGATCGCATCCTTTTCTTTGAATGGAACTGTGCTGATTCTTCTCAGGTCTGTCATATTTGCCTTTGTGCCCAGATAATAACCAATATCAAGGCATAGCGTCCTAACATATGTTCCGGATTCACATCTTACCCTGAAGAGAATATCCCTTCCTTCAATTTCCAGTATTTCAAGTTCATATATTTGTTTCTCCCTGACCCTTCTGGCCACAGCACTTTTTAAAGGCGGAAGCTGGTAAATTGAACCCTTGAAGATATTAAATGCTTCCCTTATACTTCCTTCATCCACATCTCCGTGGAGCTTCATTGAACCAATATATTCCTTTGGCTGTTCGTGTGCAATCTCCACAAGCTTTACGGCCCTCCCCATGGCCATTACAAGGAGGCCTGTTGCCTGCGGATCAAGAGTACCCACATGGCCTACCTTATCTACGCCTGTTATCTGCCTGACCCAGTAATCTACCTGATGGCTTGTAGGCCCCTTGGGCTTATCAATACATATAAAACATCCTTCATCTTCCATCGGGAAAGGCAAGGCTGTAGATTTTTTTTGCAACATATTCTGCTCCACCTTCAGTGGTATCTATTACTGCATCATATATACTCCTATCATCCATATCGAAATTGAAGTATTCCTTGAATCTAAAATTTTCTGAATCTTCCCTCATCCTTACCTTTTCTTCCAGTTCTTTGAGGTTTTCCCTTGCACCTACCCTTTTGATCCTCACGCTCAGTGGTGCGTCAAGAAAAACCTTAAAGGCAGGTATTTTGGCAGAATAGGCAATCCAGCCGCATAATCTGGATTCCACAATAATATTGTCATTGGATCTGATAAAATCTTCGATCATCCTGTTTAGCTTAAAATCCATGGTGCTGTCTGTTTCCGCATATTTATTGAACTGTTCAATGGTCATGCCCATCTGGGATGCCATCTTTCTAAAAAAATATCCACCGGAATAGACCTGATACCCGGTCATTTCGCCTAAAAATTTTGCTACTGTTGTTTTTCCACTTCCTATGTGGCCACTAACAGTAATCTTCATGCTATTCCTTCAGCCTCATCCTTTCTAATCTTGTATGTGAAATCAACGTACTTTATTACCATTGTTATGAAGTAACCCACGACTATATTGGAAATGAATGATATGATGATCCAGCTTGGGAAGAATCCTATTATGGCATTCAAATTTACATTGGATGCCCACGGGAATGATACGTAGGAGAATTTGAGGTTTGAAAGGAAATAATAGAGCCACACAAATATGAGAAGTGTGAACATTGAAAGGAAAATCAGAGGTGTTGTGCTTGCCATCTGGGTTGCCTGCTGTTCCAGCATCATTTCCTGCCTCATCTTGTTCAGCTTGTTTACTCTGTCCCTGTCATTATCCTTGTAAGCCTTTGACATTGCCTGGCTGAAAGCCCTCTGCCTTATCTGTGATTTCCCAATCTTAACCCAGTCGGTGAAAAAGTACCTTGGAATTCCGCTTACCAATCCTGTGATAATACCGGAGAGTGATATGGTAAGTACGGGATATTTATATCCAAAGCCTATGAGCGGTCCAAGTACAAACTGGAATGCTCCACCTATGGCATCTCTCACAGGGATCACATAAATAACAACAATACTGAATATGAAAACCAGGAAATACAAACCCTGGAACTTATACAGAGATTTTGTCATCTCCTTCTGGCGCTGGAGCTGCTCAAGCTTCCTGTCCTGTTCTGTCATCTTGCAAGCCTCCTCACAATCTCCTCCGATGCACTTTCGGGTTTTCCCTCCGTATTGTTGATGAAACTTACAGTTGCACCCGTATATACAGAATATGATACGGCATACATCCTGTTCACTTCCTGATGAAGTCTTATATCTTCCACTGTCTCGTCATCCCTTCTCCGGGATGGATCATTTTCCCTTCTTTTCTTGATCTCCTCAGGGCTCGCTTCAAGAAGGAAATAGGCTGATACTTTAAGTTCCCTTATGACCCATTCGGGAAGTCCTGGTAGAAAGCCCTGGTTGCCCTTTATAGCCATGTGAGTATCAATAACCACATCCTCCATCTGACCAATAGTTGATGCGGCCTTCTTCTGCAAGTTAATCTGTGTTTCCACACTCAATTTCCTTATCTCGTCCCTTGATTCCACCAGTTTAATATCCTTGGCCATCTCGAACATCAATGTACCGTAATTGATTATATCGTAGCTTGTGCTTTTTTGCAGGTGTTGCAGCACTGTTGATTTTCCCACTCCTGCCACACCTGCGATAACTACTCTCATCCTATCCCTCCACAAAGAACTGCCTGATCAATGGATGCATCTCCATAATCTGTTCCCTTCCAACAGCCTCGTAGAACTGTATTACAATTCCCACTGCAAGCAGCAAACCTGTACCTGAGGTGTTTCCCACAGTTCCTATAAGATCTGCACCTGCTGCAAGAAGTCCCACTGCAGCCCCACTGAATATGGTTATTACAGGGATATACTTCTTCAAAACCCTCTCCAGAATCTTTGGATCCCTTCTGAAACCAGGTATCTGCATTCCCGAGGATATTATCTGCTTTGCAACGGCATTGGGACCCATATTTGTGGTCTCAATCCAGAACTTTGCAAATAATATACTTGCTCCTGTAAGGAAACCAAGGAATATGAGCACATGGATTATCTCTTCAAGGGGTGTGTGTCCGAACAGAACTGTAGTTCCATATATCTGCGGCTGGAATATGGGGAAAAGCCAGTTGGCCAGTCCATTTGGTGTATATAGATAGAAAGCAAGCCCACCTGTGGGCGTTGTTGATGAAATATTCAGTGCCTTTGCTGCAGCAGGGGTGAGATATGAGCCAAGATAGGGATTATGGCCCAGGAGAGGAATCTTGCTGAGAACAGGGCTACTCCAGAACAGAAGTGTCCACATTGAAACGTTGGCAAGAAGGGCAGTGGCAAGGATCACAGGTATGTTTGAGGCATAGAACAGTTGCAAGGGATATCTTCCCCTTGCTCCCCTTACCCTCTCGTGGGCAATGGGTAATTCCACCTTGCTGCTCTGGAAATAGGCCACGATGAAGAATATGAGAAGCGTACCTATGAGTGCTATTATGGGGTTAGGCTCACCGAAAAGAAGCCTGGGTATTCCGGAAGCAGACTGAAGATAGCCTGCACCACTATTTATGATTGTGTAGAAAAGATCGGGAAGCGTTCCCGATGGAGGATTGGACAGGGACAGGGGCTGGGTGAGATTCTGAGGTGCCCAGTTGAATGCACCAGTAAAGAGTTGCTGAGAAACACCGGCTGCGATGAACAGTGATATTCCTGAACCTATACCATACTTTGAAACGAGTTCATCCATCAGGAATACAAGATAGGATCCAAAGAAAAGCTGAATTATAATTATGGAACTTGCAAGGAAATGTCCATAGCCTGGGGCGAGTCCATTTAAACCGGAGACAAGGCTTGCGTCTGGAACAAGATATCCAAACGCCTGTGGAATGGCTTCTACAAAGATCATCAAAATAACCATTAACTTCTGGACGCCCTGGTATATTGCCTTATCCTCTGAATTTGTCAGATCTATGTTAAAGATCTTTGCACCTGCAAAGAGCTGCATGACTATACTTGCAGTTACAATAGGGCCAATTCCCAGATCCATAAGGGAACCTTCAGCGCCGGCAAATATGGCCCTGAAGGATGCAAACACATCCACTGTCTTTGAGGTGTTGAGACCATATATGTATATGTTTGTCAGGGCAAAATAGAGAACAACCACGATAAACGTCCACAACAATTTATACTTAAACTGGACGTGTCCCTTTGCCTTCTTAACTGCAGGAAGTTTGGCTGTAAGATTTTCCAGACCATAAAGTTTGGATTTTTTTGGCCCAGCATAACTCAATACAAGATAGGCTATTCCAAACAGTGGAGCCATCAACAAAGCCGCTATGCCCAGCTGGATCAGAGGTAATTTGCTAAAATACCAGAACCCTGCAACTGCCATAATAAAAAGCAGAATTACAGGGACCGCTGCTGCTTTATTCCGCTGTATTTCCTTCGTCATCTGATTCTACCGATATCCCCATAGTACTAAGCTTGTTTATGCATCTTTCGGTTGCCTTGGGCACAATTATCCTGGACTTAACCTTGAATTCACCAGATGAAAGCAGCTTTGTATAACCCGCAGATTTCAGATCGATTACCATTATTCCGTCAGATTCGGTCACGTATCCCTTGTTTCTGAAGACTTCCAGAGATTCAGTCAGCTCCCTCAGGGTTATGGGTATTTCAAGGTTGCTCATCTTATGGCTCTTAAAGCCATGAGTTCCGAAATGGTTCCTGTCATATTTGAGCATCCATACGGATCTGTGCTTTCCCAGGCCAGACATGCCCGAGCCTCCTCTCTTTCCCTTTCCTCTTCCTGCCTTCATTCCACGGCCGTAGTGGCCGCCTCTCTGCTTCTTAGTTTTTGTTCGAACCATCCAATTTCACCCCCGGAACAAGCATTCTCCTGATCAGTTTATTTATATCCTTTCCCCTGTATCCTGCAGTTCCACCTTCACCAACAGATTTCCTTATATATTCAAGTCCTCCTGCCGGTGGATGCATCCTGAACAGGGGAACTATATTGGGAATGTCACCATATTTGATCTTCCCCTCAAGAAGGGCATCGGCAAGTTCCTCGTACCCGTTCATGGAAAGATTTTCCTTAATGAACTCCTCTGTCAACTTCTTTCTTCCCGAGAGAAGAGCCCTTGTCTTCAAGAGTTCTATGAGTGTTTCCCTGTCTATTTCACCCCATGTGACATAATCCTTGGCAACCTGAAGCATTCCCTTTGTGGTCTCCGATTCAGGAATTATGACCATGTGGTTAATTCTGTGAAGCCTGAGAAGACCAACCGTCTTCTCTGCCTGCGGGCGAATGCCCGTTCTTCCTCTAATTCTAATGACTGCCAGCATTTGAAACACTCCCCGTATATATTGGTGTACTGAGCTGTATTGCAGGATTTATCCTCAATTCCACTGTCTGCCTGAGGGCAGCGAATGTTGCCTCTGCGTAGTTTACAGTGGTTTTTGTGTGTCCTCTGGCGAAACCCCATGCATCCTCAATGCCTGCCATCCTCAATATGGTCTTGGCCACATCTCCTGTTGCCCTTCCCACACCCTGTGGTGAGGGCTTGAGTCTAACGGTCACAGAGCCAACATGACCGGTGACAGTGAATGGAAGCGTGTGTGCCCTTCCGCAGCCACACTCCCATGAACCACAGCCTCTCCTTATTTCTATGAGGTTCAGCTTTGCATTGTTTATTGCCTTTCTTATGGCAGGTGCGGCTTCCTTTGCCTTTCCCCTGCCAAGACCCACAAAGCCATCCTCATTTCCTACCACTGCGGTTATGGAATAGTTCATCCTTCTTCCTGAGTCTGTCATTCTCTGTGCTCTTTCGATATATATGATTTCATCCTTAATGTCGGGCATCAATATGTCCACTATCTGGTATTCTCTTAACGGAAGCTTTGTTGCCAGAGCCTCAGACATTGACTTTATCTGCCCTGAGGCCACTAATTTTCCCAATTCCGTTCTTGGGACCCACTTTTCATCTTCCATCTTATTTCACCTTCTCCTCAATCTTTTTCTTCATATCCTCCAGATTGACAGGATGTTTCAGGTGTTTACCCTGAAGCCTGTCATCCCCGGGGAATATATCCTCTGATCCAGGCACATCAACACCTGCATCCTTGAAACCCTTAAGAACTGCGGAGATCCTTCCACCCCTTGTGATGTTGTACCTTCCCGGATCAAGGATTGCATACTCAATGCCCATTGATATGGCCTTTAGGCCGAGCATGTATCCTGTAAGATAGGATACCTGGGTATTGTTTCCAGAAACATCTATCTCCTTTTTCAGATTTATATCTGTCACTGTTGCAATCACTCTGTCCCCAACAGGTTCATATTCCACAAGCTGGCTCACAATGCCCTTCCTTGAGGGCCTGACCACGAGCCTTGGCGACCTGGACTTCAGAAGGGCAAGCCTCTTCCTGTAGTCTGTCATTCCCGATTTCTTTCTTTTCAATACTGTTGGCGTTTTCATTGATCCTCACCCAGTAAACCCGCAATCTTCAGCTGCGATCTGAGCTGTGCCCTTGATTTGATTGTTCCTCCCTTGATTATCCTGTAATATTTCCTGTAGGCCTTTGAATCTATCTTTCCCTGGGATTTCAAAAGCCTCAGTTCATCCCTGAGAGCTCTGATGGTTTTGATCCATCTTCTCTTCCTGGGGAATCTTGCGTTTCTTGTTCCCCTGACTGAACCTGGACCCCTCCTCCTTTCCTTGGCCAGCTGTTTCAGCCTCTGCTTAAACCTTCCATTGGAATTTCCTTTTTTCTGCTTTACCTGAATTACGTGCTTTTCAATCAATTCTCTTATATCCTGCCTTGTAGCTGCCTCCTGTATAAGATTGAGGCTGTTTGTGTCGATCCATATTCTTGATTCTCCAGCCTTAAACTCATCGGAAGCAATTCTTCTTGCCGTATCTAGCCTCATTTTATTGCACGCTCCTGTTCAATACCCTTATGCCAAGCTCATCTGCTCTGGCTTCCAGCTCAATCCTTTTTTTCCTTCCTACGGATGATGCTATTCTGGCAGCCTGTGTATTCCTGTCTATGGAATCCAGTTCTCTTGCATTATATACAAGGACTTCCCTGAATCCTGATGGATGCAATCCACGGACTGCGGCAGGGCCTCTATAGCCGGCATCAACCACAGGCGGCCTGTGGTTTAAATGCTCTCTCAATTTTGAGTGCTTTCCCCTGGGTTTTCTCCATTCTTCCCCAAACTTTCCATAGCGGAACCACTCCTGCCTTCTGAATTCGACCCTCTTTCTTGCCTGTTCATTCTTTTTCTTCAGGAGCCTCTTTGTCTTCTTATCAAGAGTGGGCTTAATTGTATTCATTATTCGCTCTCCTCCGTCTCAATTGGGAATATTCCATCCTGGAATATTCTCAGATCAAATCCTCTTATTCTGGTTGATCTCTCAATGTTAGAACAGGTTTCCCCGATCTCTCTCTTATCTATGCCAGTGAGAGTTATTCTGTCTCCCTTTATTGCCACCTTTGTATTCCCTATGATCAGGGCTTCCCTCTGGCTTCTCTCACCAAGAAAGTTTTCCACAACAACCTTTCCGTTTTTAACAGAAACCCTTGTTGGGAAATGGGTGTAATCTACCTTCATTGTGTAGGTAAAACCCTCTGTAACTCCCTTCATGCAGTTTAAGATCTCAGACTTCCAGGTTCCAACTATACCCTTTGTATACCTGTTGTCCTTTGAAGTCTCAATTATGATCTGGTCCTTTTCCATTTTCACTCTTACATAGTTGTCAAGAAGTGTCCTTGATACTTCGCCCAGCTTTCCGCTGAACTTCCATGTACCTGAGGCTTCTCCCACCTTGACGCCTGAGATAATTTTTATTTTCTCTTTAACTTCCCATTTTATCATTTTGCCACCTCAGTAAATGTAAGCCAGGAGTTTTCCCCCAAGTCCCAGATTTCTTGCCTCAACGTGACTCATGATTCCTTTCGTTGTTGTAACGATCAGAATTCCGAAGTCCTGTGCAGGAAGATATCTGGACTCAAACCTGTCAAGGTTTACTTTCTTGACCGAATATCTTGGCTTTATTATACCGCAGTTGTTAATGGTGGTGTTCAGGCTTATTCTGAACTTCCCACCCTTTCCATCCTCAATTACTTCAAAGCTCTTCAGATAGTTGTAGTCCTGCATTACCTTGAGGACTCTGCCAATCATCCTGGCAGCCGGACCTATAACTATCTCCCTCTGCCCTATGGAAGAGGCATTCTTGATTGAATTTATTATATCATTTAGTGGATCGTGTCTCATTTTTTCACCTCAGCTGTATTTTTTGAACCCTATTGCAGGCGCCGTATCCCTGAAACACTGTCTGCACATTCTGATTCCATACCTTCTGACCATGCCCCTCTTTCTTC
>JAGDXN010000058.1:10486-17944 GCA_023256455.1 Cuniculiplasma sp. | reverse complement strand
CACAGCCCTCAGTTCTTCCGTAATTTTTCCTGGGCCTTAATATTAAATTTGTCATCAGTTAACCTCCTCTATCTGGAAATTTTCCTTTAGAAACTGAAGCGTTTCCTCCTTTGAAATAAGTATGCTCTTTGGGAGAGACTGCTTCCTGATCTTTCTCTTGGAATTCCTGTATCCACCCTTCCTCTTGAGTACAATAGCAATATCCATGCCGAAAATACCTATTTCAGGATCATATTTCATGCCCTTGAAATCGGTGTAATCTGCAATGCCGAAGTATGCATTACCCTGCCTGTCTATAGAATATGTGGGAAACTTGTAATCCCTTGCGTAGAAGGCTTCCTTAAGGAATTTCACTGCATCTTCCCTTCTGAGTGTTACCTTTGCACCTATGGTCAGACCCTTTCTTAGGTTAAACTCCCTGACTGTCCTCTTTGATACGGTAAGCACAGGTTTGTGATGGGTGAGCATTTCAAGAACCTTCACGGCCTTGTTCAGCCTCTCTCCAGCCTGCCCAACCCCTATGTTTACAACTACCTTATCAATGACAATCTGTTCCATCTGATTCTGGCTTTCCATTATGCCCTACCTCCTGGGACATCTGTAAGGTTCACCCTTAAATTTCCAACCGGGAAAACATAATCTTCCACAGTGGCAAAACCGTCCTCCATATGCACAAGGTTTGCCCTTGAAGATTTGCTTACCTCCACACTCTTTACTGTGGATATGGAACCAACGTGGTTTCCCCCTGTCAGGAATACCTTGGCACCCTCGTTGAGTTTTACAACGCTGTCTATACTCTTCTTTTCAAGGTTAAAGACCGCAACGTCACCCGTTTCTATATCAATGTCCGATACCTTGTTTGTGCCGTCGTGGAAGACAAGCATTGTCTTGCCGCCCTTTATTGTTACCTTATTAACCAGCTTTCTTGGCTTTATCCTGGATGATTCCTCAGTTTCTTCAACAGGTGTGAGTCTTCCTAACCTGTCGTAAACGATCCTGTAATTCTTCTTTATGGATGGTATGGATACAAGATCCATGAAACCCACTGAGAATCTTTTCTGCCTGACAACTTTCCCATCTACTTTAACCAGGCCATTTGTCAGTATCCTTGATATTTCCCTTTCCTTGTCACCTAATTTCAAATAATCCCTTAACAGATGGAGAAGGGGAATGGACTCATCCCTCTTATGTGCCCCAGGAAGTGCAGACACACCCCAGAAATATTCTTTCCTGGGTATTTTGACTACCCTGGGAATCATCTGTCTTTTACTCTTCGTTATCATCTTCTTTCTCCTCCTCTAAATTACCATCACTCTCTGATTCCTCATTTTCTTCCGGAGCTTCTTCCTCTTCCTGAGTTGAGTTCTCCTCAGCTTCACTTTCAGGTGTCTGGCTCTCCTCAACCTCTTCAGGTTCAGGTATAACTTTGGTCTCCTCAATAATCTCCTCTGTGAGTGAAACATCCTTTGCTGCTGCAAGTGCCTTTAACCTGTCTTCTCTCTTTGAATCTGATAGATCAAGCTTTTTAATTACAACCTTCTCAGGTGCAATTTCATAGGCCTTTTCCTTGCCGTCGGCCTTTGCAATATTGAGGCCTTCAATGACTATCATACCATGCCTGTGATCAACCATGGATACTTTGCCACCCTCGCCTTTCCTGCCACCTTTCACGACCTCTACGAGATCACCCTTCATAACAGGGAACTGCCTGATTTTCAGTTTCTCCCTGAGATCCTTTGAAAGTGTTATCTTAACCTTATTTATCATGTTCTTTCACCTTAAACTATGGTGGAGGCAATTGCTGCAATCCTTGGCCATCTTTCTGCTGCTTCCCTTGCTACCGGGCCCTTAATTTCAGATCCCCTGACCTCACCCTCTGGAGTAACAAGCACAGCTGCGTTCTCCTCGAAGGATATTATGGATCCGTCTGCCCTTCTGAAGGGCCTCTTCTGTCTTATAACAACTGCATAAACTACCTTGGCCCTCATCTCAGGGCCGCCTTTCTTAACACTTGCTATGAGCAGATCGCCCACACCGGCTGATGGTACTCTGCTGGCAACACCGTGATATGCCTTGACATCAATTAAACTGATGATCTTTGCTCCGCTGTTGTCTGCACATGGAATCCTTGCACCAAGGGGAAGACCCCTGCTCTGCCTGCCTGCTATTCCCTTCATTTCTTCACCTTACCCACTATAACATGAGATACTGTTTTAGCTATCTTTCTGCATTCAGCTATGAGAACCTCGTCCCCAACCTTCACATCTATGCATTCTGGCAGATGGACATGGTATTTTGCAAAGGACCTCTCATATCTTTCATACTTCTTGTTAAATGTTCTGAACTCTCTCTGAACGACAGCACTGTTAACCATTGCAGTTGAAACTACCTTAACTCTGGTAATTCCTCCCCTCACACTCAAATTTGAGTGGAAAGGACATTTTTTATCATTGCACTCCCTTTCTGGAGCTTCTACATCAATTCCAATATTTCTGGACAATTATTTCACCTTCCTCATACTCTTTGTAATGCGCCTGATCTCTTTCAGACGGTTTTCAGGCCTGTAGCATATGAATTTCCCATCGACGACGAATTTCCTTTCCCCCATATTAATGGAGAAACGGCATATGGACTTTGGAACCTTGATAACCCTGCCACTGGAGGCAATAAGGAACATATTTTTTGTCTCGTTTACAACAGATCCCTTTATGCCTTCAATGGTGGGATTCGTAGATTCCACAACCGTTATTTCCCTTCCAAGGAATTCCCCGGCGATGAGTTCAAACATCAGCCAACGACCTCCGTTCTGAAACCCATTTCCTCAAGATATTTCTTTACAGAATCCCTGTGATCACCCTGAAGCTCAATGGTCTTTCCATCCTTAACGGTTCCACCAGAGGCAACCTTCCTTTTCAGTGTCTTTGCTATATCCTCTATGTTTTCAGACTTTGGATCGATGCCCTCGATAATGGTAACGTTCTTACCATATCTCCTCTTGTCCACCGTTATCCTCACTGCCTGCGTGTCCCTGGTGAAACCATCCCACGGCTGTAGTTCCTTGGGTATTCCTGTAAAGTTTTTATCCTTCATCTTTTAATTTCCTCCGCGTGGTTAAGCGTTTCAATCCTGGCAATCTGTCTCCTTATGGATCTTATCAGACCGGGATTGAGTGGCGCCCCACCCATAGCTACACTTGCCCTCTGCCTGAGAAGGGACTCTTTAAGTTCCTTCATCTTTTCATCTCTCTCAGTTCGGCTCATTTCCCTCAATTTGTTCGCTCTCAACTCTGCCACTATTTACAACCTCCTCCTTCATTAAAAGTTCCTTCCTGACAATAATGTCATCAGGAAGCTTATACTTCTTGTTCAGTATTCTCACAGATACCCCTATTATACCCAGCTTGAGTTTGGCCGTTGCAAAGCCATATTCAATGCCGGACCTTGCAGGTTCGCCGGAGTATTTTATGGAACCGTAGAAGAATTTCTGGGACCTTGCCCTCTCTCCAGATATCTTTCCTCCTATCTTTATCATGACACCTCTGGCATCGCTTTCGATTATCCTTCTCAGGGCTGTGTTCCCTGCCTTTCTGTATGCCCATCCCTTCTCCAGAGACATGGCCACTTTCTTGGAGACAATCTGCGGATTCAGATCGGGGTCTCTGACCTCCATGACCTCTATCCTTGGCCCCTCTATCTTGTATTTTCTTCTGAGGGTTTCCTCGATCTCCTGAACCTTGGATCCTCTTCTTCCAATTACCAGTCCAGGCTTATTTACAACCAGCCTTATGGATGTGTCAAGGAGATTTCTCTTCATTTCAATTCCGCCGAAACCTGCGCTGTCAGTTTCTCTCTTGATATATTCTGTAACCAGAAGCCTCTTTATATTTTCATTGATAAACTTTCTCTCCTTCACTGTTCCACCTCTTCCACCACAACGGAAAGATTTACAAGATCCCTGTTGTTTGCTCCTGCCCTTCCGTAAGCCTTTGGCATATATCTCTTAAGAATCATTCCCTTGTCTGCGCTCACATAGATAATTTTTAAATTATCTGTATCAAGACCTTTGAATTCAGCATTTGCTTCAACGTTCTCGAGAAGCTGGATGAAGTGCTCGCATGCCTTAACCGGATATCTGCCGGGTCCTGCACCCTTCCTGTGGGAGACTGAGTCGAGGTACCTGAAGTATCTTACAGGCTCCTCCTTCTTTATAACCCTGTTCAGGAAATCCATGGCCTTTGTGAGATTCATTCCCCTTATGTTATGTGCTATATTTACTGCGTCCTTGGGGGAGATGTTGCATCCCTTTTTCATCGCCCTTGCAGATTTTTCTGGTATCTCTTCTATTGAATATCCTTTCATTTTACATCACTTCAACGGCATAAACTTTGATGACCTTGTTGCTCCAACTCCCGGTCCAGAGTGTTTAACCTCTTTCCTTGTAAGTGCAAACTCTCCAAGATAATGTCCGATCATTTCAGGCTTTATTTCAAACTTCACGTAACCATTACCATTATGCACCTGGATTATTTTTCCAACATACCTTGGAAGAATTATGAGATCTCTTACGTGAGTCTTGAGCTCCTTCTTTGTATTCATCAATCTTCTTACCAGTATTTTCTGGTCAGGTCCCATTTCCCTCTTAAGGCTTCTTCTTGCCCTTGCGGGAAGAATCTGCAGGAGTTTTTCCCTGTCCATCTTCTGGAGTTCCTCAAGGGTAAAGCCCCTGTATTTGAACTCCTTTGATCTGCCCATTGCCACTTTCTGTGACTTTCTTGACCTTCTTCTTATTGACTTGGCCGAAGCCTGTCTGTTTGTCGTCATTTAATCTTCCTCCTCTGTGGTGACAACCTTCCAACCTTCCTTCCTGGAGGTGTACCCCTTCCAACGGTGCTGGGTCTTCCCACGTGCTGATGGTTTCCTCCTCCATGGGGATGGTTAATGGCATTCATTGCTACACCCCTCACTGAGAACGGCCTCTTTGCCTTGCTCTGTAAGTAGTGTACTTTCCTTCCTGCCTTAAGTACAGGAATATCCTTTGCACCCGTTCCTGCAACATATCCAACAGTGGCCCTGCACTGTGGATTCAGGTTTTTTATGGCTCCTGATGGTAGCTTTATGGAAACCAAGTCACCATGACTTATTACCTGTGATGCAGCACCTGCTGTCCTGCAAAGTTTCCCGCCATCTCCAGGGACAGTTTCTATGTTGTAAACAAAGGAACCATCTGGAATCAAGCCTAAAAATGTGGAATCTCCCGACTTTGGATTCTCAACCCTTCCCACTCTAATGTTCTGATCCACATATGCACCATTAAATGCAATCTGGTATGATTCCTTTCCATTTTCACCCTTTAATAAAAGAACAGGGGAGTTCCTTCCGGGAGCGTGCACTATATCCTTTACCCTGTATACACCATCGGCAGGCATTCTCATAGGTGCAAGATGCCTGTGGCTTGGACTCTGGTATACAAGTCCTCCCTTTCCCCTTCTCTGCGTTATAATTCGTTTACCCATACGTTCACCTCAATATATTCCTATCCTCTCTCCAATCTCCTCAGCATTGTATGACTGATCCAGAGTGACAATGGCCTTCTTGCCTCTCTTCGTCCTGAGAATATTTACCTTTGTGACCTTCACACTGAACTTATCCTCAACTTCCCTGGCAACATCTGCCTTTTTTGCCTCCCTGGCGACTATGAAGGTGAGCTTGTTTTCCTTCTGTCCGTTAAGCATGGTCTTTTCTGTTGCCACTGGAGATATTATGTAATCCATTACTGTTCACCTGCCATTTCCTTAATTGAACCTTCTGTGTATATAACCAACCTTCCACCCACTCCTCCGGGAGCAAGCTTTGATATGGAAATATTCTTTGAATAGGCAATATCAACTCCCGGAAGGGACTTGAATGCCTTCAAGCTGGATGGGCTCTGAGAAACAATAAGGATGCTTTTTGGCGTCCTGTATTTTCTGTTCCTCATTTTTCCCCTTCCTGCCCTGATCTTTGTCTTTTCCTTTGCCCTCTCAATGTCATCCCATACACCAAGATTCTCAAGGAACACCTTTGCCTCCTTTGCCTTGTTTATGCTGTTAATTTTATCCTCAACAACAACGGGGAATTTCAGTTCATCGGAGAACTGGTGACCCCTCTTTTTCACAAGGTCTGCATTTGCAGTCATTGCCACTGCAGTCTTCCATGCTATGGCCTTCTCCTTTTTGTTAATGTGAAGGATAAGGTTCTTGCTGGACCTTGGGGAATGGGCACTCCTTCCTCCCTTTGTGCTGCCCATTTCAACAGCCCTTGAACTTCCAGCGATTCTGGGCATTCTTGATATACCCATACCTGGCCTTGATGTGTGGCCAACCCTTCTTGTTCCTGCAAGCGGAGAGGATCCATAGGGATGCCTGTTTGAAAGGGATATAATCCTGAAAGCCTTAACAAGAATATCTTCCCTGAGCTTAAATGAAAAGACATCAGGCAGTTCTATCTCTCCCTTGCTGTCTCCATCAACTGAATATATCTGTGTTTTCATTTTTAATCACCCTGCTTTGATTCTCTTGAAATGTATGAAATCTGGAGGTTCTCCACTGAAGGTGTTTTCTGCCTTGCGGGATCTCTGAACTTTATCAATCTCTTAACTGAACCGGGAACTGAACCATGGATCAGAACATAATTGGTTCTTACCAATCCATAATTCACAAATCCACCTTTCACATTAATATCATCAGCGCCCTGTGATTTTGCATACTTGATGATTCTCATATTATGCTGCGTCCTCTGGTGTGTACCCATCTGACCTGCCTGTGGAACCTGCCATCTTATCCAGTCAGGATGCCATGGACCAAGAGTACCTATCATTCTTCTGTGCTTCCTGTTCTTCCTTGGAAGAAGCTTTACTCCAAATCTCTCCACGTGTCCCGTGAAACCCTTACCCTTTGTTACAGATATGACATCAACAAAGTTTCCTGCCTTTGAAAAGTCAGAGAATTCGATCTCCTTTCCAAGTTTTTCCTGAGCATATTTGAGCCTTGCGTCTATGGTCGATCCACCAATTCTTGCCTCAAATATATCGGGAACCTTCTTGGGAACACCTGTGACCAGACTGGGCCTGAGCATAAGCAGAACCCTGACTTCTGACACATCAGATGGTATCTTCTTCTCTTCCCTTTTCTTAGCTTCCGGTATAACCTCATACAGTTCCTTGTCAAGGTTGTCTGCCCACTTTTCAAAGGAAACCTTTAGCCCATCCTCTGTTTCCCTGTAAGTCCTGAGGGCAATAACCTTTGCCGGTGGAACTTCAACAACAGTAACTGCAGCCATAATATTCCTTCCGGCTGTGGTACTGTTCTTTCTGTAATCCACCATCTCAACATGAGTCATACCTACCTTATAGCCAGCAAAGGACTGAATCTTTGGATTGCCTTCAATCTCAGGCCAGCTTCTTATGGTAGATTTTAGACCG
>JAGDXN010000058.1:10113-10476 GCA_023256455.1 Cuniculiplasma sp. | reverse complement strand
CCCTTCTGGGGTGATGCGGCGTCGCCATATTATTTCACCTTTTACCGTTACACCTGCACATTTCTCATAATTTTGCGTCATTAGAGAAAAGGCCTATGGATGCTTTTGCATTGCCATGGGTGTATGGTCTTTATTCTTCAGGTTAATATACGAGCATATTTAAACCTTTATTAGAAATTCAGTTTTAAAGCTTATAATCTTTGCTTTTTATTTTTTTCTGATCTTATGGTATTACCAACTATTTCCAGGATCTTGCCCTGCCCAAAATTATGGATAAGTGCATTCTTTATATCCTGTCCAATTTAGTGTAAGGTAGAATACTTTCCGGTAATAGCATTAAAATTTATACGTTAATGTCATATA
>JAGDXN010000058.1:0-10103 GCA_023256455.1 Cuniculiplasma sp. | reverse complement strand
CTCCTGAAAGAGCACTGGTCCTATTATGTTCAATTTATAAAGTTCATTGCATAGGAGTTCATACTGAATATACCCGGACATATTCGTGCTTATTGATAAAAAATATAAATTAAAATATTAGATCACTCTACAGGGTTGATGGATGGAAAACCTGACTCTTTCTGGTATGTTATTCTCTATGTATTGCCTATTTTAGGTGCAATAGCAGTTTCGGTTCTTTACAGCAGCAGCGATGACAGGATGAAATTCCATAAGATCCAGTCATCCATTGTGGGTATTGTGCTGATCATTCTCTTTATCATAGGAAGAGTCCTTGTTATTCTTCTTATCCCCACAGCAACAAATTTTAACTACAGCGCCGTTTTCTCTGAAATTGGACTGGTTAGCCTTATACTTGGCCTCATATCCCTTCTCCTCTGGCTGTACGGAATCTTTGTGGGAATAAGGGCAATGGACGGAAAGGATATGGAAATGCCAGTTATTGGAAAATATGCAAAGAATTGAAAATTTTTTCCAAATTTTAATGTGAGTTTTGAAAATATTAAAAATATATTTCGCAATTGCATGATTTATGAAAGGGGTAATTGTTAACGGGAATGACCTTGACAAAATTAATGCCATTTTGAGGCAAATTAAAAATCTGAGAAATGCCATGCCTGATATTCCCATAGAAGTTGTTTTTACCAGAAACGCAGTAAAATGCCTTTTGAAAGACAATCAGGAAATAAGCAGGATCAGGGAGCTCATTGATTTAAACGTCAAGATTAATGCTTGCAGAAACTCTTTGAAAGAACAAAATATTAAAGAGGATGGGGTTGCAATGGAAATTGGTGTTGGAATCGTCAATGCAGGTGTGGAGGAAATAGTGAAGAGACAGTTTGAGGGATATGCATACCTTCAGTTATAAGCGGAAACCTTTTCGTTGAATTCTTTAATAACAATAAATTTTCCATAACTGTTAAGGAATGAAAATTCCAGTGAAGTGGATCATTATTCCATAAGCAACAGAGGTTTCCAAATTTATTTACATCTCAGGAATTCTATCCTTTTTTCTGAATTTGTATGGGAAAAACCACATCACATAAAATTCAATAAAAAACAGAGAAAAATGCAGGTGCCGGGATTTGGACCCGGGTTGAAAGCTTGGAAGGCTCTCGTGCTAGACCAGACTACACTACACCTGCCTCACTGGGAAATTTTTTACTCCTATATATGATTATTTATCTGTACATCCTCACTTGAAGTACAGACTCTGGGTTTCGTTGAAGTACCTGTTTCCTGACTGAAGGTACAGGGTCAGAGGGACAATTGTGTTTACTGGCTGCACTGTCATATTCATGTATTCTGTCTGACCTGACTGTGTGTAGTTTTTCATGATACTTGAAATGGATATGCCGGAAATGCTCAATGATAATACCTTCACATTCTTAACAAAATATATCCTGTCCCTGAGATGGAGGATACTCTGATTTACGGGAAGAATGTACTGACCATTGGACTGACCCACTGAAATCCACTTACCACCTTCAAGTATTTCCAGATTGAGTGATGGCGATGTGTTTACGGATATGGGCGGATTCAGTGCAACTGACCAGAAAAGTATGGAAGTTAACAGAAGAACCATTATAAGATAAAACTTATGGGAACCCCTTTCCGGAACCCTAAATCCCAGGATTTTTACTATCCTGAAAAGGGCATAGAGGAGGAATATGAGAAGAAGGGCAGATAGGTAGTAAAGACCTTCCAGCTGGAGAATGCCTTCCAGAAGGCCAGAGCCTATGCCCATGAGGAAAACGAATATGGTTGTCTTCGCCCTTTCCCTCTCTTCACGGATATAGGTTTTTTCATTGAATTCAGGCTCCACAAAAATAGGAGCATCATTTTTAGGTTTCGCCATTTTTCTGGTTATATTCATATCATTAATGAATTTAACGCGTCAACCGGTCTCTCTGACTTTACAACACCTGAGGATACAAGTATGCCCTGGGCACCAAGATTCTTACACGCAATCACATCCTCGCCCCTTTTAACTCCGGCCCCCACAAGAAGCACGGAATTGTATGATTTGCATAATTCAGCCGATTCTCTCACAATTTCGGGTTTTGCTGCTGAAACAGATATATTCCCTCCTATAAGTTCCGGAGGTTCATAGGCTATATATTTAGCACCTGCTTCGCACAAAAATCTTGTTTCCTCAAGGCTTTCAGAGCATATGTAAAGTGTGAAGCCTTTCTCTTCCCCTTCTTCAATGCACCTGGTTATATGATTCATCGGAACTTTCCTTTCCGAATGATTCAGAAGTGAACCATTTACCCCCATATTGAGAAGTTCTTCTATTATTATTGCGCCAGTGTGTGCACCACTTTCAAAGGGATCTACGTGCTGTGCAATTATCCCCTTATATTTTGAAGCGAGATACAGCTGGGGTGAGGAAACGGCCATGATAAGATCATAATTTTCCTTTCTGATCGATGAGAGATCTCTGGCCAACTTTTCTCCATTCCCATGTATGCCTTCCCTGTACACTTTAAAATTCACTATGGACTTAAACATTATTTTCCCATCACTGTATGGAAATTAACCTTTCTCCATGCTTTTCATTTCATTGATTACATTAAATGCCATATCCGGTCTGTCAGTGGCTATAAGATCAACCCCGGCCTGAACCATATCTTTGATATCCCCATATTCCACAGGGTTCCAGACACTCACCCCTATACCTCCCCGGTGGCATTCTTCCACATAGGATCTTTCCATTCCATGATAATAGAAAGCAACGGAATCCGCAAAGCATGACCGGGCCAGATGCACAGGATCTGCTGGAAAGCCCATGATCAGGGCTGCAGTATGGATTTTTTCGAAATTCTTCCTGAATGGAATCAGGATTTTATGGAAGAATGATGTTACAATAATCCTGTCCTGATAATTTAGATTTTCTCCAATCATTTTCAGGAGTATGGATGCAGCATTGGGGTCCTTGACCTCCACAACTACCCTGCATTCCACCATGTTGATCACATCCTCCAGCAAGAGCGGTGTTTCTCCATTCTTAAGAATCTGATCTTCAAAATTTTTAAAATCTTCATCCTTTATGACTATCTTTTTTCCATCCTCTGTGACAAGAAAGGGATCATGGTTTACCACAAGCCTGTTATCCGCTGAAACATGTATGTCACATTCGATTCCGTCAACTCCTGTTTTCTCTATGCTTTGAAAGGCCTTTCTTGAATTCTCTGGAAAAAGGCCTGCACCGCCCCTGTGTGCAACAACATATGGCCTGTTCATTCTTTCAAAATCAGTGGAATACATCTATCTCAAACATATCCCATGCCTATTTTAGCCTTGCCGGATTGACTTTTCCTTAAGTACAAAAATTTATTTCCCGGAACAGGGAATTTTTCCAATCCTGTCAGTGAAGAATGAACAGGGTTATGATCCTTTTGAGAACTGTCAGATTTTCAGGAAACATGCTGTATATGTATTCCTTCTGTTCATTGCTGAATATTTTGAGCTTCCAGCTGACTCCAACATAAATGATCATGCCTGCAGGAATCAACAGGGCAAGGCTTATTAGGGAATCCCCAACCATTGCAGTCAGAAAGTGTGAAATTGTGTACACAACAGAGAACATTACCAGGGCAGAAATCCAGATCTTTATAAGACCGGCCCTGTCGAATTCCACTATATCCTCCCTCTTTGCAAGCGTATAGAGAATGATGAATGTCACTGCTGATACAGAGGAAAAGCCTATGGCTGCACCTGTTAATTTAAATTCAGGAATTAAAAGAAAGGAGAATACAACATTTGTAACCAAACCTCCTAGGCTGGAATACAAAAATATGTTGGTTTTTCTCACGGAGGAAATGGCCTGGGTGAGGATATTAAATGATATGAACAGCGAAGGTACAAACATTACGATCATAAGGGAATACTGACCCATAACATATGCAGGGCCTCCCAGTATTTGAAGAACGATGGGGGCCATTGCCCCAATTCCAAGTGCAACCGGTACATAGAAATAGGAAAGAAGGAGGGATGCTGCACCCACATTTTGCTTAATAAATCCCCTGTTGTTACTGCCATAGAATTCGGAAAACTTTGGAAGTGTTATGTTGTTAAAAGGAATGGCTATGAAGGTTATGGCTGAGAAAATTAACAGGGAAAAATTATATATTCCAAGATAGGCCGTATTTAAAAAATAGGCTACGACAAGCCTGTCTGTATAGGATGCCCCATAGGACATGATGGATGAGAGGAGAATTGGGAGAGAATAGACAAATATGGTTCTGCTTCCAACGACCCTCTGGTTTCTTTTCATGTATCCCTTTGCAAGTATTCCCAGGAGATAAAGAGCATTAATTGTTATTCCTATAATAAGGCCGCCTATCCATCCAAAAATAATGGCGTTTAGTGACCTGTATATGAGAGCAAGGCCCAGGGCCCCAAAGTAGTATATCAACCATGTGAACACAGATATGATTGCAGATGCCCTGAACCTTTCAAATCCAATGATTGCACCTGTCAGAATTGAAAGTATGATGTTTCCAAAGAGGACAAAGGCAAGGTCCCTCACATATTTTCCATCTGAAACGGAATGGAAGAATATCACGGATACCAGGCCTGAAAGTAAATAAAGTGAAAGAAAACCTGCAATATCTACGGCAATACCGATGAATAGAATCCTCAGAAGAATTTTGCCAGGGGAGTATACCTTTGATTTGAGGTTAGATGAGATGAAATGGGTAATGGAATTGTTAAGCCCAAGTGTAAAAATTATGCCAAATAAACCTACAATGGCAATAAAAAGGGCTATGGTTCCCAGATCGGAAGGTGGGAAAATTTTTGCAGCCAGAACATAGAAAAGTGCACCGGAAATTACCTGAACAGCGTTGCCAACAAACTGGTATATTGCGCTTATTCCGACATATTCCTGTTCGGCCCCTAGCTCCATTCCCCCAGAGATGCTTAAATCCATAATTAATTTTGTCAGAAAAATCTGAAAGCAGGGGATTTTATTATCTGAATAGTTGCAAATGCCTGTTACAATAATCTTTATTAGACTTTTACCATTATTTACTGGTGTTCCCCACATCAAAACTCATTCCTCTGTTTATCCTGATTTTACTGACGGGGGCTTCTGCCACCTACCTTTACCATAATTCCCAGAATTCTGGCATCTTCAGAACGTTTAGTTCCTATATACCTGATGGGGCAGTGGCGATTGCCCACTATGAAAACAATTCTGTGGATATTTATGGATTTACTGGAGATAACTTTTCTGGCATAATATTGGATTTTAAAGAGATGCAGGGAAGTACCAGTGTGATTCCAGATTTAAGTGGAAACGGGGAAATAAGCTTAAGGCAAATTAGCTGTCAGGAAGGAATACCCATATATTCGGCAAAGGGATTTGAAAATAATGGTATAAAACATTCAGGAATTCCAGAACTTATTTTAAAATACTTTGGAATTAATGTAAATAATTTTACCCTTGCCTCCCCCCAACCTGGAATATTTGTGGCAGGAAACTACAATTCTGTCATTACATCCATCAGCCAGCAGAATTCAAAGGGAATTAACAGGCTCGTTGATTATATCAATGGCTCAGCCCAGCTATCCTTTGCCTATTTTATAAATTCCAGTTCAGTGGAAACAATCTCAGGAAATTATTCAAGCGGTTTTCTCACATCCATAATAACTCTGAAGAGCATAAAATATGCAGTATATGTTGCATTATCACTGCAGTATATACTTGGGAATGGATACACTGTCCTGCCGAGATTTGACAGTGTTGTTATAATCGCTGATGGACATGATGCTTTTCTCATGCTTCAGTATAATCTTTTACAGTTTATTTTCTCAGGAGGAGGGTCTTTGCTGTGATATACAGGTTCCTGACTATGACAAAATTTTTCATATATCATACGGTGAAATCAAGGGCATTTCTCTTCATGGTTTTTTTAAACTCAGTCATATCCATTCTGATAGCATCCATAATGTTTATTTCTCCTGTTCTTCTGAAAAGTTTTGTGCCGGGAAATATTCAGGTGAATGGATTGCCAGAAATACTGGTCAAAAGGCTTTTCAATTTTCAATGGGCTAATATAATGATATACATACCTGTTCTTTCCTCCGCCTTCTTCGGTTCCACCGCAATTCCCTATGAATATGAAAGGGGCACAATATATAATCTGTCATCCCTTCCGGTGGACCGTTTTCAAATATTGATGTCTAAAATCACCGGAGCAACAGTGCTGTCATTTCTATCCACATCAATAATAGTTGTTTTTCAGATCCTATTTTTTGTTTTATTATTTAAGAGCCTACCCGGTTTTCAATTTCTCTTTTATATTTTATTATTGCTGCTCGTAACATTTTCTGATGTGTGTTTTGCAGTTGCAGTGAGCGTTTTCTTTAATAACTCAGGCCATTCTGCCATAGCATTCCTGATTGTTTATCTCGTTATAATGAATATAATATCTCTCATTGCAACCGGAACACATTTTATCTCACCCATATTTGTGAAAACCAATACAGACAGGATTATTTACAGAGTTTTCATAAATGCAGACCCATATTTTCTAAGGTACTCCTTTTCTCTTTCCCCCATAGCTCTTCCAGGGATTGAATATATTTCAGGAATATTGTTGCTGTATTCTTTCAGTGCCTTAATTGTATCATATATTGTATTCTCATTGAGGAGGAATTTTTCATGACAATGATTGATGTAAGGGGTCTTTCAGTCAGATCTGGAAAGAGAACCATTCTGAACATGGGAAATTTGCAATTTCACTCAAAGACTGTGTATGGGATCGTTGGGCCCAATGGATCTGGAAAATCCACCTTTCTAAAGACTCTATGCGGAATAATCGAGAATTATGAAGGAGATATAAGGGTGGATGGATCAGAGGCAAAAAAATTCCATAAAAGAAACGCAAGGATAATTGGAAGCCTCATTGAGAATCCATCCTTTTATCCCTATTCCACACCTTCAGGTTTCATAAAATATCAAATTGAAATGAGAACAGGGAAGAAAGTGGAAAGCAGTGCACAGGTGAATGAAATAATCAATATGATAGGGCTTGATGAGAAGAAAGATGAAATGATAAGAAGGCTTTCCACAGGAGAGTTAAAGAGGCTTGGCATAGGCTCTGCAATTTGTGGAAATCCCAAAATAATTCTTCTTGATGAACCCACTGATAATCTTGATCAGATTGGCAAGGAAAAAGTTGAGCAAATTGTAAATGAGTTAGCATCTGAGGAGGACACCATAGTAATGGTTGCTTCCCACGATATTCAGTTTGTAAATGCCGTATGCAACGAGATAATTTTCCTGAAGAAAGGAGAAGTTGCATTCAGGTATGAAAAAGAGAATGATCTCACGGAGGTTATTGTTGATGGAAAATGTGAACTCCTTTCAAATTTTCCAAATAAGGTTGAGATTGAGGGAAACAAAATAACCCTGAGGGGAAACATAAATGATTTCATGGAATTTGCTGTGAAAAATGGCATAAAAATCATGGAAATAAATAGAAAAAATGTTCTTGTTGAAAATTATAAAAAAATCTTTGGCAATTAGAGCAGGGTGGATTCGTCATTGAGAAACTGCTCAAACATATCCATTGTGAAGACGCTGTTTGACTGTTTGGATTCAAATATTACCATATATGAACCGTATACTGCGACTCCCACTGACATATTGGCGGATATATGTTTTACCTGTGTATAATTCCCAGTTGTTTTATTGTATACGAAATTTACAGTATATTGAACCGTTGTGTTGAATCCAAGGTGCCATCCGTCGTAAGTGGTGAAGTTAACACCATTTGTGTTTCCCTCTGTTGACATTAAATCAAAGAGTGCCTTGGGTGCACTGCTGTTTGAGAAGCCTATAACTGCAAAGTCCGTCATGTTACTCCTCGAACCAGAAATTTTTCCTGATACAAGCTCCTTTGCAGCTATGCCTGTAACCTCTCCAATGGTATTATTCAACATTGTATAATTTGTAGATGAAATTGTGTTACCTGATCCCGTAAGATCAATATATTCATGAAGTAATTTCTTTGTGTCCTTCAGGTTCAATGCAATTGCACTCTGTGTCCTGTAATTGAGACCTGAAATTGAACTGATCTGAGAGGCGCTTGCCATTACAGATGGCTCTGCAGGTGTCTGAGGGGCCTTAAGCTGGGCAACCTGGTTTGTCATTATGGTTGTGAAATTGGTGAAGTTCGAGTAGGATGGGACAAAGTATATTATGAGTATGGTGTAGGATGAGTAGTTGGCAAGAAGGCCTTCAAGGTTCCATGCCCATAAGGTTGAGGGGAATGCTCCAAACGCCCTGATTCCATGGATTGCCAGGAAAATATAGGTGCTTCCGTCCATTACTCCGGAATCAAAATGGATTCCTGACGAGTTGTAGGAACTCTTTCCCTGAAAATGAGATGAAATCTGCTCTGTTATGGTTGAAACAACATAACCTGGAGTTGAACTATCCTTTGAGTGGGCAAAGGAAACAATTGCAAAACCTTCCTGTGGTGGAACAAAGATTCCTGCCTGATAGGTGTTGTATGAAACATTATTGCCAACATTAAAAATTGAAAATGGGCTTACTGAAACATCCATTGGGGCAACTTCAGGGGATACTGCTGCCGGTGATATCAATGGGATGCCTGTATTTCCACTGAGATATGTGCTTGCATTCAGGGATGACCCTGATGCTCCTGCGGTCATTGTCCAGCTTTTACCAAAAGCCTCTGATACAACCTGGGAATTGACCACATTGGGAGCCCTCTCAGCTGGAGTGGATTGCAAACTATTGGTCTGGGTTTTAGATGAGGTTAAAAAATTCAAACCTCCGGATACGTATAAAACTCCAACAGCCACAAGCAAAATCACTATGATTGCCACAACGACTGCTGTATATTTACTATTCATAATGGAGCATGCTTAATATTTATTAAAATATTTGTAAAAAATAGAATTCAAGAAATTTTATATCAACTGGAAGAAGCAAACATCATTCCGAAGTATTCTGCAACATAACCAAAATGAAATCGCATCTTCAGTCCGGAATATTTGAGAAGACCATCCATTATGAGGAGATTCCAGTAACTGTCCGGTTTGGCCTCCTCTATAATTTGCGTGTTCATATTTTCCAGCCTGCTGAAATCCATTTTTTCAATGGAATCCTTAACAATTTCCTCATATACATCAGCCTGAGGGGAGAAACCGTATGGTCCATTCTTTGAATGGGTATGGGCCTGATCTGCACTGAATATTACAGATACGGTTTTCTCATATTTACTTACAGTTTCACCAAGAATCTTTCCAAAATCCATAAGCCATTCCCTTTTCAGTGATCTGGACTGCCCGATCATAACTATGTTCCTTTTATTGAAAAAATGCAGTGGAATTGACGTTCCAAAATCCAATGGAAAAACGGAAAGATCGCCTGAATAGGTAACAAATCTAACCTCTTCACCTATTTCTCCCGAGGAATGGATTATATTTTCACAGAGATCCCTTTCATTTTTCCAGTATTCATTCAGATGTATTTCTCTCAGCTTTGTATCGCTGAGAAATCTCTCAGTATTTACAATGCCAATATGCTTTGAAAGGTTTATCCCGTGGGGAGAAAGTATTACGAGAACTTCTGAACTGTCCTTTTCACATATTTCTCTTATAATATTGTTCATTTTAACACTCTCATCATCTGGCATATCAATAATCTCATCGCCGTGAGGAATCATATATATTTTATTAAGAACCATGGTTGAACATGAAAAATGACATATTAAATGTAACAGCCACTAAAATTTAAAAGTTTTTAATTGAATAATATGAATTATGATGGGGTTTTTGCGTTTTAATGAATTTATGTATTTAAATTATCTAAGATGTATGATGCTTTCTGAACATGAATGAATCCATTCTGGAATCATTTTTTAATCAAAAAGGGATTAATTTATAATATGGATAATTATCTGTAAAAGGTCAGGATTGAGTGATTTCTACATCTATATGGATGAAAGTGGTGATCCTGGATTTTCAGATAAAAGTTCAAAAATTCTGGTAATTTCTGCCATTGTCTGCCCTGATGACAG
>JAGDXN010000035.1:3087-4092 GCA_023256455.1 Cuniculiplasma sp. | reverse complement strand
GGGCCTTTCAGGTGGACAAGCCTCACGGGCGAGCCAAAGGACATATACGATCTTGATCAGGTTCTCCTGACGCTTTTCAGCAAGAACCCGAAGCTCGACAGATGGATAAGAAATGCAAAATCCACTCTCCGTTCGGCCATTAACGATGAATCATCTCAATTCTATAAATGGGCGTGCCTCAAGGTTCAGCAAATAGCCGAATGCGCACTAAAAGCATTTTTGCTTTGTATAAAAAAGAATTCATTTGTTAATTCTGTATCTCATCTTATAGCAGACCTTAATTTCAGAAAGGGAATCTTAGAATTAGCAATAACAATGGATAAATATTACGTTCCAAAAAGATACACGGACGTTTGGTCTGAAGTTACACCCGAATATAATTTCACTTCTGGTGATGCTAATGATGCCATAGAATGTTCTGAAAAGATAATTAGTGAGATTGAGTCGAAGTGGAAATCATTAAAGAAAGAATGAACTGGAGAAAGGAGTTTATTACTGGTGCAGGGACTTATGCAAATGCACTTCATTTTTAGTGCAAAGTTATGCTTATAGGAACATATGCCTGCGGGGATTTCAATATATGGAACAATATTGATATCCTAATAATTGGAGATTTTAGTTGAAATATCCTAAACAGACTCAAGAATATATATTTCCCTCCCGGATATGAAGTAATAATACTAACTCCAGATCAAATAGGCAGTATGAAAAGGAAGAATGACAGATTCATACTCGATGCTCTTACACGTGGAGTCTGTTTGAGAGAATGATTTTGGAATATTTGCTGATTAAACTGAAATTTAAAGGAAAGGATTTTTTGGGGTTTTAAAATTGTTCATTTTTATGCATTTTGAGGCGATGTTTACGCAAATACACCGCTTGAATTTTCTGTTTTGAGGTTAATTAGATGATTGCTGTAGGATTTGAAACTGTTGATCCTTATGAAATGGGTTATCTCTTAAACCACGATCTCTGTCTGTTCCTCGACAATGCATATGTCGCCCC
>JAGDXN010000035.1:986-3077 GCA_023256455.1 Cuniculiplasma sp. | reverse complement strand
TGCACATGAAGTCAGTCAGGCCTCTCTGGACTCACCCTCATATATCCTCAACAGTATTTTATTCTATTATAAGTGTCCAGGGGATAAAGGGAACAGTTCATATTATTTAGGCTATTCACTTTTTTAATCTTCTAACATCATAACCCTTTCTACTAAACATTATGGTAAGGAGAAAGAATGCGATTGTTGTGGCTCCAAAAAAATATGTCGGAATAGCAATGGCATATGGAAAGAAGTTTGTATTCACATTTACAAGGACTGAGCCTTTAAGGGAATTCGATATGCTCTGACTGATGTTGTAGACCTCAGATCTATTCCCTCCGTGTACATAAATTGAAAATTAAGAATTGACAATATAATTCCCTGGACTTACCTGGATTTCGCTTGAATTGAACATTTCCAGTCCATTGTAGGTGAGATTTTTAATATATATAGGCTTGCCATTGTTTGAGACCTTAATCAGACTTATGGATAATGTCGGTATTACCTCTATATTATTTTTACTGGCAATGGAACTGTTAAAGGTTAAATTATCGAATGCGGTTATTGATATGGTGGAGCCGTATAAATTAAAGTGCTCGGATTGATTTGGAGGAATAAGTGGAAGAGCACAACATACAGAAGGTTGTGGGAATTCAGTAAAACTGGTCTGGGAACTATCAAATGCCACATATTGATGGCTGAAGAAAAGCAGAAAGGCCAAGGAAACCAGAAAAACTGTAATAACTGGTCTTCGATTCATTATCTACCACTCCTCAGGTTTATTTTTTTCAATATGTAATATTGAAGGATTAATCCAAATAAGCCTGCAATTATTGCAACCAGGATTCCTGCGTAAGTCAAAGTAGTAAAAATGTTTTTACTGGAAATTGCAAGGTCTCCAAGTAAAGTCACGTTTATAACATGGATTCTTTCAATCTTTTCCTCATATAGATTTTCCAATGTAAATAGAGAGAAAAGGAATGCAAAAGTCAAAACCGTATTCCTGGTCAAAAATGATATAACATAACTTATTGAAAGATACATAAAAAATGTTGAGAGAAAAACAGTCATAATCAAAAGTAGAAGATCTGGATAAATGGTAAATGAGGTAAGGATCATTGTTGCAATTAGCATTGAAGAGAAGAGCAGGGTTGTCATTAATGTTGGAAAAACTAATCTTGAAGAGATAAGCTTTAATCTTCCCAAAGGCATTAAGATTAAAAAACTGAATGAACCAGATTCAATGAGCCTTGAGTTATTTGCTGCAAGAATGATAACATAGATAAATGAAATTATAAAAAATATGCCTCCGACACTACTGATTATATATTTGTCTGTATAAGTCAAGCCCTTCAAAAATAAATCCTTAAAACTGATATCCAGTCCCATAAATATAAGTATTAATTCCCTCGAATAGAACGGGTCTGACTCGCGGTTAATATATGAAATAAAATCTAAAAATTTCATTGCCCGTCAGACTCCCTTTCAGAAACAAAACTTTGTATATCCGGCAATACTCTTATTGATAATAGGGAACTGAATGAGTTTTCACTTAACCCTCGCAAAACAATCCGTGCATTTTTTCCTCTTATTATTATTTTATTTTCCCTATTTGTTATTGTAATATCTTTGTAATTAAGTTGCCTTAACTCTTTCATAACCATACCGGGCTCAGAAGAGTATAAAACAACCTCTTCTCTCCTGTATTTAAAAATGTCTTCGAAAGTCTCAATATTCTTAAATTCACCCCTTTTCAGGAATATCAGATTGTTTGCCAGAGGCAGTATTTCATCTATTATGTGAGATGTTACTAAAAAATCAGACCCATTTTTCCTGTTAATCTCCGAAATCTTCTCTGCCATAATAATGCGCCTGGAGATATCAAGATTGGAGTTTGGCTCGTCCAATACGTAGAAATCTGAATTTACCGAAAGCGCAGCAATTATCTGAACCAATTCAGATTCACCCATGCTCAGGCGCCCGAATTCTCTATCGAGCAGACCATCTGCTTTGAAAAGACTGACCATGTCCATTATGTCCTCGGATGGCACTCCTTTAAATTTGGAATACCAGTATAAGAATTCTGCAACTTTTCCTGAATTGAAGACT
>JAGDXN010000035.1:730-976 GCA_023256455.1 Cuniculiplasma sp. | reverse complement strand
ATAAATGTTCCGTGCTTCAATACCATAAGGGATTGATGTGTACAGTCCAGTCCGTTAACTAAAATATTTCCCCTATTAGGTCTCACCAGGCCCTCCATAATTGATACAAGAGTACTCTTTCCTGCTCCATTCTCTCCAATTAGAAGGTTGATACCTTTTGGAATTCTTGCATTTACATTATTTAATGCAATTGTCTTTCCAAATTTTTTTAATAGGTCAGTGATTTCAATGAAAGTACTAAAAATG
>JAGDXN010000035.1:368-720 GCA_023256455.1 Cuniculiplasma sp. | reverse complement strand
TTTACCCTTTTGTATAGAAATACAAAATATACTGCGCTTACTATCCATATCAAAATTTCCAGTGGAAGATAAAGGGCCACATAATGAATATAATGTAATGAGGATATTGCGACATTTGAACTTATCAATGAAATATAAAACCCATAAACTTTTTCCAGAGATGTGTTGGAAGAGGAGTATAATGTATCCAGAAAACCAGAGTTTCCGGAGTTTGTCATTAAAACAAGTACGTTTGTACCGGAGGTCTGTCCGTAAATTATTTCATTGGGAGAATGCAGGGTTCCACTATTAAGAAATTGCTGAGGTACACCAGTGGTGTTAAAGTTTATCAGGGATACAGAAGTCGTGGTAA
>JAGDXN010000035.1:0-299 GCA_023256455.1 Cuniculiplasma sp. | reverse complement strand
TTCTTCACAGTATTATTTTGACCGTTGAAAAACATCTGATATGCATAAGTGCTTTGACCCAAAACATTCCCGACCAATTGATCATTTATTTTCACAACTGATCCCTTGCTTAAATCCGCGTTATTAAGAAGTACCTGTACAAATTCACTGTTCATTGGGAGATGGTAACAGGAATTCTGTGTATAATTAAATATCCCTAGTGCATTTAAATTGTCGACCACATGCACCTTTACACCAGAATTTACCACTTTCAGTTCCATCAAACCACAACTTGTAACAGCAAAGGTAGAATTTGATAA
>JAGDXN010000053.1:2857-4216 GCA_023256455.1 Cuniculiplasma sp. | reverse complement strand
TAAAATACTGTTTCTGGTTGGAAATCACATATGGTTGATTCCATCCTCAATTAATTTAAATATTGCAGTAAACTTGAATATGATCGCCATAATGAACGTAAACTGCACAGAATAAGATATGAGAGCAGGAATAACATATAGTTGTTTACCAGCCTTTATGAAGAAATGATATTTTGAAACGCACTGGCAGTTTTAATGAAAGAGGCGGATGGGATTGAGGATCTTACAAAATCACACAGGAAATGGCAAATTCTGATTTGCTTTATACAGGAAGTCTGGAATTCGCCTTAATCCTTTGGTACAGAAAGGTGAGGATTGAAATGGACCTTATAAGAAAGGCTCCTGAATCGTCATCTTGAAATTTGGCATAGTAAGCTTGGTTGTGTTTAGAGTGAAAATTTGCGTGATCTTACTTTAAGGAAAAATGCAATTAAAGAAGTTTGGGAAATTTCAGGATTCTACAGAAATAGGGAAAGGATACTGTGGCCAGATTCTTATGTATTGTTAACCGCATGGTAGAAATGCATAACCAGTTTAATTAATGATAATCTTTGGAAATGCATCCTTCCCATGGGCAATATTTCGATTTAAATTTTCCCTCCCGGACTGACTCACTTTTCCATAAAATGAATGGATGAAGTAGATCAGTCATAATATGAAAAAAGTCCGCAATTCAAGACATATGAAAAATTTATGTACTTATATACTCTTACAATTCATGTTTGCAGATAAGTTAAGCAGGGTTAAGGAGGGGCTTACCTTCGATGATGTTCTTGTTTTGCCCAGCAGATCCCCAATTGAGCCCAGAGAGACGGATATAAAAAGCAGATTTTCAAGACACATAAATCTGAATGTTCCCATTTCCAGTTCTCCAATGGATACAGTAACAGAATGGCAGATGGCCGTTGGAATGTCCAGAACAGGCGGAATAGGAATAATCCACAGGAATATGTCAAGAAACGAAGAAGCTGCCATGGTGAGGAAGGTCAAGAGAGAGGAATCCCTCATAATTAGAAATGTGCATACCATTGATCCAGATACGCCTGTGAATGTGGCAAGAAGCATAATGGAAGAAAAGAATATTGCTGGTTTCCCTGTTGTCAGGGGAGAAAAACTTGTGGGGATTGTTACAAAAAGGGACATAGAGTTTGCAGATGAGAAGAAGGAAAAGATATATGACATAATGACAAAGGATGTTGTCTTTGCCAGGGATAACATAAGCCCTGATGAGGCCAGAAGAATACTTTATGAAAACAGGATTGAGAAACTGCCACTGGTAGATGAAAACGGAAAGGTTGTCGGCCTCATAACATCAAAGGACATTGTTACAAGACAAAAGTTCCCCCATGCTACAAGGGA
>JAGDXN010000053.1:0-2847 GCA_023256455.1 Cuniculiplasma sp. | reverse complement strand
ATATTATTTCGGCCCTCAAAAAAATGAGAAAGGAGATAGATGTGGATATTGTTGTGGGAAACATTGCCACAAGACAGGCCGCTGAAGACCTGATTGCCTGCGATATTGACGGCCTTAAGGTTGGAATCGGTCCTGGATCAATATGTACAACAAGGGTTGTGGCAGGAATTGGAGTTCCCCAGATAACTGCCATATCTGACGCAGCAGATTATGCCATGGAGCATGATGTGCCCATAATCGCAGATGGAGGAATACGATTCTCAGGGGATATTGTGAAGGCAATTGCAGCAGGAGCTGAATCTGTCATGCTTGGTTCACTCCTCGCTGGAACCGATGAAAGCCCGGGATCAGAGATGATCATTAATGGAAGGAAATACAAAACATACAGGGGCATGGGTTCCATAGGTGCCCTCTCAAAGGGTTCTGACAGATATGGGAAGTTCAGCGGAAGCAAATTTGTTGCTGAGGGTGTGGAAGGTGCAGTGCCATATAGAGGAAAGGTTGATGAGGTCATATATCAGCTCAGCGGAGGAATAAGGGCAGGTATGGGCTATGCAGGCTGCAGAAATATTAAGGAATTGAGAACAAAGACCCAGTTCATAAAGATAACAAACAGTGGTCTGAGGGAAAGCCATCCTCACGACATCAGGGTTGTATCAGAACCACCAAACTACCAGATGTTTACCAACTAATTTTTTTTGCAATAGATTTGCATATATTTTTCAATTAAGTCTGAAAATTCCTATTTATTTTTGATTTAATCCTTCCAATGATCAAAATGGACAAGATCAAAATAATTGCAGCAGTGGCAGGGATCCTGATGATAATTTTCGCGGGAGCCTTTGCCTATACCTATTCCATATATGGAAGTGCCAGCACAAAGATAAACAACCAGCAGGATTCTGTTGTTCTGGGAGATGCCTTTTCCCACTGGAACGACATATCCATAGAGAATGCATCTCTCCTGCAGACACAGTATGCACCCAATGCTGAACTGCACTGGATAGGTGGGCCACTTTCAGGCACATACAGGGGAGTTTCAAACATAACGGCAACATGGAATAAGTTCTTCAACCTGTGGGGAGCTGTATGGTTCTATACCATAACACCACCCACTGTGAGTGTAAACAGTTCGGGAGCAATGGTTACTTCACAGAACCAGTTTGTACTCACACCAACCTCAGATCCCTCACAGACTCAGTTCCTGAACATCTCCTATGAACTTATGTATACAAAAACATCTTCGAACCAGAATGGAGGATACCTGATCCAGAATGAGGTGTGGAAGATAACAGCAGCCGGGTTTGTCAGTGTGAATCAGGACAACGCAATGTACAATGATGCTCTGCAGCTTGCATTCAGCCACTGGAACAACATTGCAATTGAAAACATATCCACCGTAATGAATCAGTATGCATCCAATGCAACCCTTAACTGGGCAGCCGGACCGCTCAAGGGAATGTATAATGGAACTGCAGCAATAAACATGACCTGGACAAAATTCTTCGGCCTGTGGAATGCAGTCTGGTTCTATACAGAATCTCCCCCTGTGGTAAATGTCAGTGGTAATGTTGCAACCGTCAGTGCCACCGTTCAATTTGTAGTACAGAGTTCATCCAATCTCTCCAAGTTCCAGTACATCAATGTAACATACACACTGAAATATTACAACTTTGGGTTCAATGAAAAGACCGGAATGTTCCAGTACGAGATTGTGTATGAAAACTTTGACAACACTGCAATTGGAAATCTAAGCAAGGTGTGAACCATAGAAGAATTAATTAATAATTTTTTTAATATCCATCAACGGATAGAAAATTGGACAGAAATACGGAGAGGCTTATATGGTACATACTTGGTGCAACAAGAGGTGGCCCCATGAGGCTCTCCATATTGAAAATTTTAAAGGAAAATCCATCAAATGCCCACAAAATATCTGAAATTCTTTCAGTCAATTACAGGACAGTTGAACATCATGTCAAGGTCTTGCTTGAAAATGGATTAATTGTACAGGAGGGAAACGGATATGGAAAGGTATATTTTCTATCGCCAAGAATAGAGGACGAATTTGATCTTATAGAGGAGTTTTTAAAAAGGAAAGGTGTTGTTAAATGAGTGGTTTTTACTGGTGGGTAAATATTTCGATTCTCTTAATTGAACTGGTTGTTTCAACGGCCATCACATCCATATTCATATCTGAAAATTTGAAAATAAGGAGAAAGGCATTCTCGTACATTATTATGCTTGGTTCAATTTTCATCCTTCAGGATTTAGTTTCAATTATCTTTTACTACTATTTTTCGCTTCAATATGGTTCAGTTCTTGCTATCCCCCTTCTCATAATAAATCTGTTCGGCATATCTGCCCTGCTTTTGATATATAAGATTCTTAACTTTTAAATTCTTATTCTCCTGGATTGAATAGGTATACATGGCATCAGGATTAATGCCCACGGTCAAATACCCAGATGAACATGGATATTGAATCAAAGAACGGAGAATATGTATGTTATGGTTTGAAAAAAATCTTAAGCGAATAGGGCAAAGTAAACCGGGATTAAAGTAAGATTGTTTATTTTCAGACTCTAATGATCATCCCCAGATAGATAGAATTTAAGCCTGAGGGTGGTGGCAATTTATGAAGTTTTTCATCTACGGTGTAAAATTCCTTACATCCAGATTCAATTGCACCCGTAATCTGTAAGGCATCGGTAACATAGATATGGTGTTTTATCGCAACATCCCGGTTGCTTTCCAGTGTGCTTTCTCATAAGTTGATTATCCTCATTCTGCCTATCTTATTGAGCCAGGAAGTGTCATTTGAAATCTGCCCGTAACTACATCCAGC
>JAGDXN010000037.1:436-4285 GCA_023256455.1 Cuniculiplasma sp. | reverse complement strand
CACTATCACTTGATGGTTTACCGTAAACTTTAAGTATCCTTTTTTTCAGCTCTTCCCTGTCCTCAGGACTTATGCCATTCTTTCTTACATTCTTTGACAGATCAATGATGCTATTTACAACAGTATCCATGTATCTGCATATTTGAAAAATAAATAAATTGTGCCTTTTTTAAATATCTATGGAGATTGGATCAATCCCTTCTGTAGGATCTCCTCTTATGCCCATCCCTTGAGGAAAAATTTGGGCGCCTGGCATAGGTTCTGCCTCTCTGCCTGTCTCTGCTGCCCCTCTCTTCCCTTCTTTCCTGAGCCTGCCCCTCCATTGGGAGTTTCTCTATGATCACGCCAGTTGTTTTTCTAATTCTGTTTAAGACGAACTTTTCATCAGGCAGAATTATGCTCATGGCAGTCCCTGCCTTTCCAAATCTGGCAGTTCTTCCCACTCTGTGGATATATGTTTTATCCTCTCTTGGAAGATCATAGTTTATGATATGGGTTATGGCCGGAATATCCATCCCTCTTGCTGCCACATCTGTGGCTACCAGAAACCTTTCGCCACCTCTGAATCTTTTTATGGATTCCTCTCTCTGCCTCTGAGTCAGATCTCCATGTATCTGCACAGATCTGTAGCCCATCTTTCTGAGCCTGTCGCTGACAAAGGTTGCACCTGACCGTGTATTGGAAAATATTATGGCCTTTTCGGGGTTATAATCTTCTATGTATTTTACAAGAAAATCAACCTTATCTTTGTGCTCCGAAACAATATAGTCATGCTTTATATCCGGAACCTCGTCTTCTGAGGCATTTATATTTTCTGCATCCTCCATGAATTCAGATGCGAGGCCCTTAACATCAGGGGTCATTGTTGCAGAGAAAAGAAGCATCTTTCTCTTTGGATCAGTCATTTCGATTATGTCTGTAACATCATCATAAAAACCCATATCCAGCATCTGGTCCGCCTCATCAAGGACAACAGTTGTTACATTTGAAAGCTTCAAATATCCTCTCTCTGTCATGTCCTTTATTCTTCCGGGCGTTCCAATGACGAACTCCGGGTTCATCCTCAGTTCCTCTGCCTGCCTGTTTATGGATGCTCCACCATAAACAAGGGCCCCCTTTAAACCAGTCCTGTTTGACATCTTTTTGAAAACATCAAACACCTGAATTGCCAGCTCCCTTGTGGGTACAAGTATGAGGTTCTGTGTCTTTTTCCTCTTCTCTGTCATATTGATAAGAGGAATAAGATAGGCACCTGTTTTTCCACTTCCGGTCTTTGACTTCACGAGAACAGATCTTCCCTGAAGGACGGCCGGTATGGTCATCTCCTGTATTTCTGTGGTCTCAATAAAATTCATTCTATTTAAGGAATCCAACAACTCTTTCTTAAGTCCTAACTCTTCGAATTTACTCATTTGCGCACTTCTCTTTTACTAAACAGATCCTTATTCTGTCACTTTCAGTATTGTTAAGCAATATATAGAGTAAACCATTTTACCAATTCAGTTTTTTGTCCTCAGACCTGGACTTGAATTCGCTGTGAAAAAGAGAAAAATAGATTGATTTCTGCGATGAATTGCAACAGGGATTCATGCTGGGTAAAGCCTGAAGAAGCTTATAAAAATGGCTTATGTGCAGTAAATTTTACTGTTCATCGCTTATGGCTGAAAGCTTGTGCTCAACCGTATTCTCCCTGTCAAGCCTGTGATCAATCTTAATTATGGTTTCAACTCTCTGAATACCCATGTTTACGATTGCCTTCTCGCCCTCAGCAATCACGTTCATTACCTGCTCTATGGTTTCACCTTCGATCACCGTTGCCATGCTGTTGGGATAATATTTTAATCCTGATCTCCTGAATACATCCAGTGCTATTTTGACATATTTCGATGCCGAAGTACCTTCTCCAACTGGATAATATGTAACATCTGCAATTATCATATCTGTACATATCTGCAAAGTATAAATGTTTGATATCTCAAAAAATTCTTAAAATATGTTTTGAAATTAATATAATCACTTGTAAGCCTCTTTTCTCTCCCTTGCCAGAGATATCCTTTCCTTCATCTCCTTTATTATTCTCTCTATGTTGAACCCGGGTATCTCTTCTTCGTAAAGAACCACGGCCATTGGTGAGAGTTCCACGGTTACCTGGGAGGTTCTGAAAAACTTCACTTCCCTCTCCATTGTAGCCATCATTTTTGGTGCATTTTTAACAATCTCATCAAATACAAGTTTTCTTGAATTGGACAAACCTCCTCCAATCATAACAGCTTCAGGATCAAAGAGGTTAATGAGGCTCGCAATGCCCTCCTCCATATTTTTGGTCAGGCTGGCAACAACCTCCATGCTGACCATGTCGCCATTTTCTGCGCATTCAAATATTTCCTTAGCCTCAACCTGCTCCCTTGGAATCTTCTGAAGGCATTCCGATCTCTCATAGGCCTTAAGGGAATCCATTATTCTGACTGCAGCCTTGCCGCCCGCAACAGCTTCAAAGCAGCCCTTTCTTCCGCAACCGCACAGGGGGCCATCAGGGTCAACAACCATGTGGCCGAACTCCCCGGCCATTCCGGTTGCACCCCTGTAAACCCTGTTATTCATAAAAATGCCTCCACCAATGCCTGTGCTGAGTGTCAGATATATGAAGTTGGAAAAGGCCTTACCATTTCCAAATATCTTCTCAGAAATTGCGGTTGCGGTGGCATCATTCTCAATATATACAGTTTTCTTAAGGATATCTTCCAGAATATCTGATAGGGGTATTTCCATGCCGCCAAAGAGATTCGGGGATGATCTTATTATCCCCTTTTTACCGTCCACCGCACCTGCAAACACAACTGAAACAGTTTCTATTTCCGATGGGGCAGAATGTTCTGCATCGTTGGACATCTTTACAATCTGTTCAATGAGGTCTTCTGGCCTTTTGAAATCCGGGGTTCTGACCCTGCTTCTCTTTAAAATGTTCCCATTCCTGTCGGATAAAAACATTGATATTTTTGAACCCCCAACATCAAAGCCTAAAATCAATCACCATCACCCTTCTCAACTACGGTCAAGGTAAGATTCTTCATTCCAATCACTGTAATTGTTTTTCCCTTATCTATTCTTTTATTATCCATGGAAACTGCTCTCCATTTAACCCCGTCTATGGATACCCAGCCATTGGGATCAATATCTGTATCTGCAATTCCTGTTGCATTGACCAGTGATTCCCATCCTGTGACAGGTTTTTTAGCCTGTGAACTTACGATTTTGTGTATATAATAAGCAACAAATCCACCAATGACAAGGATGGCAATGGCAACTATTACGAAATCACCTGAGACAGGTGAGGGCGAATAGGAGCCTGCGTAGGGCTGGGATGAAATATCATAATCTGGCGAAACAAGAAGAAAAGTTCCGAAAAGATCTAAGGATATTCCAGACATAAGGGCAATGCCGTGGGCAGTCTTAAATTCAAGCAATATAAGGACAGCACCCAGTATGAGCATGAGTATTCCCACAAGGGAAGCGTCAATCAGCTGTGCCCCAAGCAATCCAAGTACGATCATAATGACACCAACGGCCGTCAGGAGAACTGTGCCATGGTACAGATCAAGCAGGATTGCAAGGGAACCGATGGATATGAATAAACCATCAACAACTGCATTGCTGAAAAAGCTCATAAGTTGATCAAATGCAGATTCTGTTACGGTTGAAACATGGTATGCTGAGAGATTGTTTTTCTCAAGAAACACTGTAAAATTTGAAGCTATGCCATTTATCAGGCCCACGTCATAGGCCTGCTGGTAGCTGAACACCCGATCCTTATAGACCATTTGAGCTGCTGCTGTTACATTCCTTCCATGG
>JAGDXN010000037.1:0-336 GCA_023256455.1 Cuniculiplasma sp. | reverse complement strand
ACCCAGAGATTCGGGAAGGATATATGTGTATACAGGTATGTGCTCTGCCTCTGTATTATTTATTGCAGATACGATCTGAATCATGCTGGTAAGCAATCCTCCAGGCGTATTCATGCATATGACAACTGCTGCTGTGTTATTATGCGTCAGTCCTGAAAGGGCACCCGTAATCATCGCAGCAGAACCGGGGTCAATCTGCTCATTCAACTGTATAACAAGAAGCTGCTTACTGGATGAAGATGAAAAATAATGTTTTGCGAGGTTCTGATCAGGATTGTCACCCTGAACTGAAGCCGCAAGGAAAACTACTGCAATCAGAATGGCAATCAAGCCGAT
>JAGDXN010000073.1:2743-4289 GCA_023256455.1 Cuniculiplasma sp. | reverse complement strand
AGAGGGCTTGAATAGTGTTGCAGATTTGTATTTGTAAGAAAACTTATTACTGTATTGAGTGCAAGATAGAAGTTCATGGGCCTCTGTCCTGGGAATTTAAAGAAATATCCCTGAAATATTAAAAATAGAAGAGAAAAAACGCCCACAATAAAGTTAAAAATTATTAAACTCAGAAAATAGCCCTTAAAGCTGCTTGTATTGTTCGGATCAACCCCCGCATACTCCTCGATTTTTTTAATTACTGGGGCGGTAAATCTTCGAAGTTTTGTATTTTCTCCAGTATATAATTTTTTAATATATGGGGCTAGCAGAAATCCTAAAAATGAAATTACTGCTAAATATATTATAATTATTATAATTCCAGAAACCATTCTATTATTTACGAAAAAATCTATCCAGAAATTTCCCGTAGAACTGGTGCTTGTATTCATAACTTCTCAGCCCTCACAATACTATATAAGAGATAAAATGAGGCAAGACCGACAGCTACCACCAGAGGTATTAACCACGGATTCAACTGAAACATTTCAACTCACATAATTTTCCAATATTAAAGTTTAATTCAATACGTTTATATATCAAAATAGGAATTTATTATTCCAAAGGTTTAATAAAGGGTAAATGCAAAAAGAAAAACCTAATAATTTTAGATTAGATTTTTACTCATATATGGGCCATATCTATCATAGCCAAATTTTCTGAAGTACTCTCTAACTCCAACACCGCTGATTACAAGGATTTTATCATAGCCAAATTCTTCTGACGTAATTCTTTCAGCCTCCTGGAGCATCTTTCTGCCCAGACCCCTGTGCTGGTACTGCCTTTCATCGTGCTTTCCAACCGGGACTATTCTGCCAACAGTCCTTATCTCCCTTATCATGCCTGAACTTGCAGTTTCCTCTCTCCATGAATCCTCTCTGATCTTTCTTAACCTGAGGTAGGATGCAATATTGTTGTTTTCATCCTCAAAGGATATGAATATTTCCTTGCTCCCAGAAGCATTGTAATCTACCCTTTTCATCAGAAGTTTCTGCTCACCAGTTGAAAAGAATCCAATCTCCCTCCCTCTGATTTCCATACTCTTCACTCCACTTTCCTTCAATTTTTCCTCCACAAGGTTTCTCAGGTCACTTCTCTTAACACCTGCATCTATAAATTTGACTGGTATGTCCCTCTGCATCCTCTGAACCCTTATCCATGGGGGCATCTCTTTCATCATTTCAAATATAAGATTGGCTGCCTCTTCAGTTTCCATTGGTTCATATTCTCCATTTTGCCACATGTTGTAAAGTTTTGTTCCTTTAACAACCAAAGTTGGGTATATCTTGAACATATCTGGTTTAAACCGCTCATCATTAATCATGAGGCGAAAGCTTTCAAGATCCTTTTCATAGGATGATCCATACATTCCTGGCATTACATGGTAAACAATTTTTAATCCTGCATCCTTTGAAAGTAAGGTAGACCTTGTAATTTCATCAACGCCGTGACCTCTGTGGTTCATTCTCAATACATCTTCATCTATAATTTGAACCCCCAGTTCAAC
>JAGDXN010000073.1:0-2733 GCA_023256455.1 Cuniculiplasma sp. | reverse complement strand
CCATATTTCAGGGATTCTTCAATTTCCCTTTCCATGAACCAGTCAGGCTTTGTCTCAACAGTTAGACCTATACACCTTCTCTTTGCCGTTTCGTTCAGCAAAATGCTTTCCTCCAGACTTCCAGACACAGAACCATTCATCCCGTCAAAACATCCCTTTACGAATTTCTCCTGATATTCCCTATCCCGGGCAGTAAAGGTGCCACCCATTATTATGAGATCAACCTTGGATGTATCGTGCCCTATGGTTTCCAGTTGTTTCAACCGGTTAAATGTTATACTGAAAGGATCATAATTGTTCATTCTCCCCCGCAGGGCCGATGGTTCATACCCTGTATATGCCTGTGGCGAATTATTTTCAAGTCCTCCCGGACAGAATATGCACCTTCCATGGGGACAGATTTCCGGAGAGGTCATGGCTGCGACAACAGCCACCCCTGAAATCGTTCTTGTTGGTTTTAATCTTAGAATTTCCTTTCCTGTTTCGTCTATATATCCTGAATTCAATATTTCTGAATTTGATGGTACTCTGTCCATTCCATATTTTTTCGAGAGCCTTACCTTTATTTTTTGAAGATCGTCACCGCTTAAAATTTCTCCATTTTTTATGCGTTCCGAAATATCCTGGTAAATATTCATGCTTATTCTCAATATGTCAATTTAGAATTTAAACAAATTGAAAAGAATTCATGAATCTTAAAGTTGAATGGCAGGACAGGGGTTAAAACCTACTGGATGTTCGGAAAAAATCTTTGTATTCTCGTATATTATATTTAAATATGAGAGATATATATTTTGTTATAAAACTTCTCTTTGTCTTTCTAATTTTAACCATTGAAACATATGCATAGCAGATGAAAATTCAAGCAGTATCTGTGTTTTTAAATAATTCAACGAACCAAATCACAGGAAGCATCATTGTGGGAAACAATCAAGACAGAATGGCAATGGATCCCACAAAGAGATAGGCATATATCTCAAACAAAGGCTCAGATAATGTTTCTGTCATAATTCTGTCCACAAATATGGTAAGGGCAAACATCCATGTTGAACAATCTCCTGTGGAGGCGCATATGATCTGTCAGATGAAAATGCGTGCGTGGCGAACCACAATTCAAAAAACAATTTTTTATTAATACTTCACCTGATAAGATTGTTGCAAAAATTAATATGTTAATGGGTTCAGAAGCTTTATTTTACCATTCAATGAATGGATTGTTACGTGAAAGCAACTTCATTCCAATGATATTTCGGTCATTAATGGCTCAACAAAAAGAATAACAGGAAGCATCTCAGGACTCTCCAGTCCTCATTCCGTAACATCAGATAATTTAAATGGCTAAATCCAGCTGCAAGTTCATCTTTTATTTGGAACAGAAATCCAATTATATTTAATCCTGATCTTGAATCCATGGGTAATTTGGAGACTGTGAAGATAGATTTTCCAGAAGGTTCAAATGTAATCCTGGGTTATTCCCATTTTATTAAAACTGTGGAGGATCTGGAGGAGATTATCAAAACATCAAGGCCTGATGCCATATACTCAATCATCTTTTCAGAAGCCTCAGGAGACAGGCTAATAAGATATGAGGGAAATGACGGGGAACTTATAAAAATAGGAATTGATAACATAAGAAAACTTGGCTGTGGACATACATTTTTAATCATATTAAAGAACGTGTTCCCCATATCCATTCTGAACCAGATCAAGGCATGTCAGGAAGTGGGAAGGATATTTGCAGCTACTGCGAATCCATTATATGCGGTTGTTTACAGGGAAGATGAGAGGGCCGGAATCCTTGGGGTGATTGATGGTTATTCTCCAGTTGGAGTTGAAACTGAGCAGGATAAGGAAAGAAGAAGAGCCTTGATTAGAAAGATAGGGTACAAAAAATAGGCTCGTAGTGTAATGGATATCATATGGGCCCCCGGAGCCCATGATCCGGGTTCGAATCCCGGCGAGCCTGTCAACAGAAACAGGATAGTAAAAATAAAGCAATTTAAATTTTCTTAAAAAGAAATGAAATGATTAGAGATAACTCAATATATTGGACCGAATTGCTCTGAATATACGGTCCAAATACAATTTTTCTATGTCTAATTTCATATCATCACTGTCCAGAGATATGGAAATTTCAATTTCTCTATCCCCCTCAGTCTGCCTTTTCATATTTTTGAGAATCCGGCCCTTTAAATAATGGAATATTGCCACCGAATTATCATTTTAGATTTCCAGGTCACATTCTTTCAAAGCATCATCATAAAGGCTAATTTTACCTTTGTTAAAGGCAACTCTGGCTATCTCTCTGGCTTTAATATAATTAAAATAGCTACTTCCTGGACAATTCTCTAAAATTTTATCAATTTAATCAATGACCTTATAAGATCGGCTGGTGAATATGAGATAAATGACAAAAGGAATAAAAGGCATAATCTTCTTCATCATCTGAATTTCAAGGATTTTCCAAACTTTATTCAATGCATTCCCTATCTCAGATTCTTTTAGGTTTATAATACAACCCTGGATTGCAGTTTTACACGTAGATTCATTTCTATTACTTCCTGAGCCATTTTGAGATGCTTCATTTTATTGTTTCTATCCCCGTGGTTTTGAGGAACTTATTTTATCGCAAAGTTAAATTCATCCACCGCCTTCATTTTTAACTTCTCATCATTTGCTCTTTATTTATTATTAAAAATGCCCTTATTTTTATTATAACCTCTGCCATCTTAT
>JAGDXN010000026.1:24664-35215 GCA_023256455.1 Cuniculiplasma sp. | reverse complement strand
TTGTGTTGTTTCAGATTCTGGCCGGAACAGGTATAGGGGCAGATTATCCCATAAGTTCATCCATCCAGGCTGAATTTACACCAAGGAAAATAAGGGGAAGATATCTTGTTTTTAACATATTTTCATGGTCACTGGGTTCAATTTTCTTTTACATTATATCCATACCCATTTACCTTTACACTGGACCTGATGCCTGGAGATACATGTATATCTCAGGTGCATTCATTCCTGTAGTGGCTCTGGTTCTGAGGAAAAGAATGCCTGAATCACCCTATTATTTAATGGCCAGCGGCCATTATGGGGAGGCACAGGATGTGGTCAGGCAATTTGGTGAGGAGGCTGGAATAAAAAATATAAGGGCGCCATCGGTCTCAGAGGAAAGGAAATCCTTGGCTGAATTGAGAAAATATCTCCCACTCATATTTTTCACCTCAGTTGCGTGGTTCTCCTACGATGTTTCCAGCTACGGGATCTGGAACTACACACCATCCATTTTCATAGGTTCCTCCAATTCATATCTTGCAGGTGTTATTGGAACTCTTCTTGAAGAGGTTCCAGTAATAGCCGGTACAATCCTGTGTTTATTGTTGATCGACAGCGTTGGCAGAAGAAAACTGGAATATACAGGTTTTATGCTTGCAGGTATTTCTCTATTTTTATACTCTATATATTCAATGCATTTCACATCCAGCTTTGCCCTTCTTTTTGCCGCCTTTGCAATGATGCATTTCTTCCACAACATTGGCCCAACTAACATAACCTATCTATATCCGTCAGAGGTCTTTCCCACAAATATGCGTGGCACAGGCACTGGCATAGCTACGGCCAGTTCAAGGATAGGAGCAATAATGGGTGTATTCATATTTCCAATTATAGTCAGCAGTTTAAGTCTCTCCTATGGTCTTTTATTCTTTGCAATATTTGAATTCATCGGTTTTGCCGTAACATTAAAGTTCGCACCTGAGACTAAGGGCACATCTTTAAAATAATGACTATATATATTCATAATTCTCCTAAATTTCCTATTTGAATAAAAAAAATTTATACTTTAGGAAAAATCTTTATCCCTGTCCAGTCTACGTCGGTAAATGAGATGGAGCAGGGAGATACTCGATCACAGCATACTCCTAAAAATTGAAGGCCTTTTTCCAAGGGTAATACGTGTATCGGATATAGTATATGGCTTTGACAATATATTCATGTTAATCATTAAGGACGGCGACCACTACTTTCTTTACAAGGATGTGGGATACGAAATGTCTCCCATAGAGAAGGAAAATTTCCAGAATAGTCTCAACAGGTGGGACAGGAATGCAATATCGTTCATCAATAAATCCACATTCAGAATAAGTTTGCCAGAGCAATTCCAGAAACTTTTCAGCGAAGTTGAAAAAATAATCGGAGCAAGGGTAACTCCAGATATATTGATTTCCCGGGGCGATGTTTTTTTACAGATTGAATTTGATTCATCCCAGAATCATTCCATTTCAAGATTGATTTTTGATATATACAGAATTCTTGAAGGTCTTAATATTGAAATCATATATTATGGCAAACAACCTGAATCTAAAACTCCTCTCTTCAATAAATATCTCAGTGAAAACAGGTTGATGAAAGGTCTTGTTTTACTGGAAACAAAATGGTACATAACGCAGGAACAGAGGGAAAATGAAAATGACGGCATATTCTCCAATTACGGAATTGCAATTCCCGCCCTCATATCCACAAATACACAGGCACAGTTGTTTTTCAAGACTGAAGAACAGGGCTTTAAAGGAAAGGCCATGGCAACACCTGCAGGCAGTTCAGGCAAACTGTTCCGGATTTCATTGAGTTCTGAATTCTTTAAGGACATGTTTAATGAAATTATAATGGGATATTATGGGCCAATTTTTCTACTGCTTGAAGTTGACCGCACCTGTGTGACCACTCAATACCTGGTTGAGAAACGTCTTTTACCAAAATTTCTGTCCGGTTTGCAAAAGCACTGGAACAAAAGTATAAGAGAAAATCATAAAAACACCATATTCAGCATAAGGGATTTTGTTGAATAAGGCTGAGTTTCTGGATAGGAAATCGTGCTAGAGAATTTCAAGCATCTTTAGCAATTTTTTAATATTCAATAAAAATGACTGTATAATTTTTATATTAAACAAATGAAGGATGGTAAATGTCTGGAATTTTTATTGAGACAGCAATTCAGGTTGTTGGGATATTGCTTATATCGCCTTTAATAGCAGGTATTTATCAGAATATTAAGGCAAAAACAGAATTCAGAAAGGGTTTTCCTGTTCTGCAGCCCTACTATGATCTTTTAAAGTATGTACGCAAGGAATCAATAATAAGTGAAGGCTCAGGCTCCATACATATGTACGGTCCAATGCTTGTCCTTGGTTTAATGATTCTTCTTGCATTTCTGATCCCTGTACAGCCAAACATAACCATATTTGGGCCTCTGGCAGATTTCCTTGGGGGTGCAATGCTATTCACCCTTGCATCCGTTCTGACAATACTGGCGGCACTGGATAGCAGGAGCAATTTCTCAGCAATGAGTGCCGGTAGGTCTGCTCTTTTTTCTGCGCTGGCTGAACCAACACTCATAGTTGTATTCTTTGCAATAGCCATTGAGACAGGCACAAACAATCCTTATATGGCAATTATACTCATAACATCTCATTCCAGCCTTTATTTATCCCTGACCCATATTTTCGCAACTCTTGCTTTCTTTATGTTTTTCATATTCGAAACAGGAAAGTTGCCTGTGGAAGGTGAGAGCCTGGCAGAACTTGGGATGATAGACGAAGGCAGGACATTTGAATATGGGGGAAAACAGCTATTTTACATAAGGTATGCATCCATAATAAAACAGTATTTGCTTGGCTCCCTCTTTCTCAACGTATTTATATTCCCATGGTTTCTCCAATCTGGAATCATTGGTTCACTGGAAGATATTCCCATAATGGTAGGAAAATGGATCATATTTCTTGTCTTCCTTGTTTTGCTGGAACAGAGCATTGCAAAGATCAGAATATTCAAGATCACCGATTATCTTTCCCTCTCCTTTATTCTTGCAATTCTTTCCATAATACTCTTCGTGGTTGGTGGCTTTTCATGATCAGCACCGAAATTCTTGACATTGTTGTGGCAGGAATAATACTCACTGCTATCTGGGCCCAGATTGGCACATTCATAAAGCAAAAAATAAGAATCGTTTCGCTCCAGGCCTTGCTGCGCGCTCTTTATGTCATATTGCTTGGATACGATCTCTCCAATCTGGATCTGATCATACTCGGCATACTCATATCTGCACTGAGAGGTTTTTCTGTACCCCTTGTTTTGAGCAGAAAGATCAAAACATCATCCTATAAGGTAAGAGAAACCATAAGCGACACATCATGGATAACTGTGGTAAGCATATTTATCCTTATTTTTTCATTTACGATCTATCGTGTCACCTTTGCACCCGTTGGTTATGAAACGGTGGGTGATGCAGGATTATCCATGCTGCTTCAGGGCATGTTTCTCATGGTTTCGAGGAGAAACAAGTTCTCCCAATTTATGGGGTATATGGAGGAAGAAAATGCCATAATCATGCTGGGAATTGGCATCATATCCCTTCCCCTCATAATAGAAGCCAGCATCCTTCTGGATGTATTTGCTCTTTTAATTGTTTCTTCTGTATTGATAGGGGGAAAGTTTGAAAGCCTGAAGTATGAGGAGTTGATGGGCTAATGAATACAGTATACATATCAATAATTTTAATAATGTTCCTTCCGGCAGCAGGTATTCTGGCATATTTCCTAAAGATGTTTAAGGAAATATCAACAGGGATATCCATTATGACGTTAATATTAAGTCTGTATGTTTTCTCTGCACACAGTGACACATATTCATACTTTTATTTAAACAATATTAACCGTTATCTTTTAATTTCCATCGCAAGCATATATTTTCTTGCCACTGTTTATGGCACTGGATATCACAGGAAAATGGGGGCATCAAGAAATCTTAAGCTGCATACATCTCTCATAAATTTCTTTGCATCAACAATGTTTTTCTCTGTGCTTGTAAATAATCTTGCCCTCATGTGGATAGGCATAGAGGGTACAACTGCCGCCAGTGCCCTTTTAATTGTAATAGAGGGCGAAGGTGCAGACATTGAGGCCGCATGGAGATATATCATTGTGGTTTCCTCAGGCCTGTCCATTGCCCTGATCTCAATTATAATTATTTACAGGTTCTATGGAACGCTGGAAATAACCTCTCTGCTGAGTGGCCAGTTTCCATCCTCTCCATTAAACTCACCGGTCATTCCAATGGCCGCACTGCTTGGCATAGTTGGCTTTGGTACAAAGGCCGGCCTATTCCCAATGCACTCATGGCTTCCGGACGCCCATGGAAGAGCGCCCTCTGAGGTCAGTGCCATATTTTCCTCAGCCCTCCTTCCGGTGGCAGTTTATGCCATATATATTGTTCTTCAGCCAACAATGAGTGGTGTGGTAAGGGAACTCACGATTTATTTCGCCATGGTTACAATATTGTTTGTTGCTTTGGTAATGGCTTCACAGAGAGATATCAAGAGAATGTATGCCTATTCAACAATGGAAAATATGTCCTTAATACTTCTTGGCCTTGTTTTGGGGGGCCCTGCCCTGATTGGTGCTATTCTGATAATACTGACTCATGCCTTTGGCAAGGCAGGGGCATTCTTCTCATCGGGTAACATTTTGGAAATGTACGGCACAAGGAACATCAAAAGCATCCATGATCTGCACAGCAGGTCAAAATTAACCTTCTATACCCTTTCCCTTTCATCCTTTTCTGTTACGGGCGCTCCTCCCTTTGGAACATTTATAGGTGAACTGTTGATTTTATCTGAAATGTTTTCACAGGGCTTTGGTTTCGCAGCCTTTATTCTGATTATACTTCTTTCCATAATATTCCTTTCACTCAATTATAAAGTTTTTCTCATGGCCTATTCCCCCGGGAAGGGCGAAGGAGTAGATTCTATTTCTCCCCAGCAGATCGGGATTACTGTATTCAGTGTTTCCATGGCCTTTGTTTTTGGTTTTCTTTATCTTGGTGGTGTCCTGTGATAACTCCCGCAAGAATTGTGTTTGAAGAAGATGGAAAAATATTTGCTCTGAGAAGATACTCAGAAGACCTGGAAGATTTTTCCGGAGATTTATTGAAAAAAAGAGTTGTGGACCTAAAACCATCTGAGAAATTATCCCTATTTCCCTATGGTCCCTCCGCAGGAGGGTTCACTGAAAGTATTTATTTCTCCATCCTCACGTCTGGAGAAAAGATTGAGGCAATGAATTACGATACATCTTTAAAGGACAGGAAAATATCACTGTCTGGAAAGGATATACTGAAAGCACTCCTTATCACGGAAAGAATCAACGGCATTCATTCCGCATCCTACTCTTCCCTGTTCTGCGATCTTATGGAAAGATCATCTGGCATAGAGATCTCCCAGGAAATTATGGATCTAAGAACACTCATGATGGAGATGGAACGCATATCCCATCATCTTTTTGTTGCAGGAAGGCTTTCAGGAGGGGCCTCCCAAAACATAGCGTCCATGAATATATATTTGCTTAGAGAGGAATTATTAAGGATTACAGGGCAAACCTTTGGTCACAGATATTTCTTTGGCATCAATAAACCTGGAGGCATAGGCAGGGATATTGACCTCTCAAACATATATGAAAAATTGGAATCCATTGTTACGGAATATGAGGAAATTTACAGAACTCTCATGGATTCCAGAATTTTTATAGACAGGACAGACAGCACTGCCATAATAAGAGATGAAATGGCTGCCGGTCCGGTTTTGCGTGGTTTTGGGAAAAATATGGATGGGAGATTACAGCACAGGTATTATAACAATTTGAATGTCCGCATAAGCACGGGGGATTCAGGAGATTCACTGGCCAGATATGTTGTAAGGTCGGAAGAAATATTCTCTTCGTGGGAAATTGTTAAAAAAATACTTGACAGGAACACCAGGTTTAATATGGTGGAAGAGGCAAAAATAGATAAAATACAGGGAACGGGAGAAAAAATCTCAGGTTATATGGAAACACCCTCTGGGGACTTATCAATGATTCTTTCAGTAAGATCTGGAAAGATAAACTTTTTCAAATATTCTTCCCCAAGCCTTTGGAATTTAAGGGTATTTGCAGATGCAATGAAGGGAAACAACTTTGCGGACTTTTATTTTGGCCTGGAAAGCCTTGGTTTGTGTGTATCGGAAACTGGTGATATAAGATGAAGGCATGGTTCCTGCGTTCTTTTAAGAAAGGTATAGTAACATCATCATTCCCATCTGGTAAAAATGAAAGTTTATCCCCATGGGCAACCACACCTGCAGGGGATATTAGTGGAGAAGTTAACTGTCCTGTGGATGCTATACACAATGATAAGGTGGATTCGGGGAAATGTATATCCTGTGGAATCTGTTTTCCTCAATTCAAGCCATCACTCCAGATCCCTCAAATAACTACGACAAGGGTTGAAAAATCCCTTTCGAAATCCATGAAATTATATATATTTGATTCAGGAACATGCGGTGCATGCAATCTTGAAATCATGGCCCTGAATTCACCACAATATGATATGAACCGCCTGGGGCTCAGTTTCACAAACACACCAAGACAGGCAGATGCCATCATGGTTACGGGCGTTCTCACAGATGGGATGATAGATCCTCTCAAAGCTGCCATTGATTCAATGGCCTCTCCTAAAATTGTCTTTGCAGTTGGTGCATGTGCCATTTCAGGGGGAATAATGGGAAAATCCATATCTGAAATTGTCGGTCTGGATGTTCAGGTTCCAGGCTGCCCACCAGATCCTTTTGTTATAATGGCAGCCATAGAAAAGGCGAGGGGAAGGATATGAATTCGCTCATTCTATTTCTCATATTTGTACCCGGTCTCTTTACAGCCATAATATCAAACCGGGCAGGGAGGATTACAAATCTTTTCTACTCTATCCTGTTGATTTTAATCAGTATTTTCTTTCTTCTTAATGCTATTAAAATAGGGGATTTCTCCTCAGGATATTTCCATCTAAAATTTACAAACACGGGCGCAGCATTCGGCGTGGGGATTGGCGTCATATGGTTTATTATGGCAATCAATAAAATTCTTGCAAGGTGGATGAGGGAAAGAGAATTCCTGTCTTACTTCATAGTTTTAGGCATAATTGGAGTTCTTTTTTCCGGTAATTCCATCACGCTCATCTTTTTCTGGGAGATATTTACGCTGGCAGCCTCCTATTCCCTTGGCCTTTATGATAAGAAATACCTTCTATCATCCTATGTCTTTCTTTCCATTGGGGAGTTGAGCACAGTTCTTCTAATTCTTTCTGCTGCAATTGCATATTCATCCTACGGCAATTTTTCATTTTACGGCATATTGCATAGCCAGATATCTGAGGCACTCTGGGTATCAGGTTTCGTGGTGAAGGCCGGCATTATCCCTCTGCAGATGTCTGAATGGTACAGTTTAAGCAGAAGTGGAATCGACTCATCCAGGGCAATACTGATAGGCGTCATGATCCCATCCATTTCCCTTTACGGAATAGAGTTTTCAGTAATAGGATACCATCTGTATTACTTAATCCCGATTTCCCTTATTTTGATAGGATCGATTTCCATGCTTTTTGGCTCCATATTCTCAAGTACATCTGAAAGTCCAAGGGTTCTTGCTGGATACAGTACAATTGAAAACGTTGGTGCAATGATCATTCTTTCCGGTATATCCGCAGTTTCTGCCTATTCAGGTAACTATGCACTCTCACAATTTTCAATGACTGCACTTTTTATCTATGTAATCATGCACGGTGCTGGGAAATCTGTTATTTTATCATCAACATCATTTTATGCTGATTCCTTTAATAGCAAGGAGTGGAAGAGCATTGGAAAGGGCGGTCTTGTAGTTGCTGCTATTTCAATGATGGGTCTGATTCCCCTGGGTGGAGGTATAGGGGAATGGATGCTCCTTGAAAGCCTTTTTATCATATCTCTTTCCGGGCTCTCCTACCTGTCTGTTATGGCAGTGTTTGCAGGCTCAATGGCAGCCCTATCTGCAGGTATATCTGTGATTTCCTTTACAAAATTTGTATCGTTCCTGGGGGTTTCCATAGAGGATCATCCTGAGGGTTCAGGTGTTAAGAAATCCTACTCTACTGGTTTTATTTTGATTGTTCTTTCCATAATATTTCCTATTTTGTTTATCCTCTTATCTATAAAAGTTCCTGGCAGTCCAGTTTTTTACTCATTTCTCACAGGAGGGACAATTTTTCCGGGATGGGCGGTCATTCAGTCACCTGGATATGGAAACACATTTGGTGTTGTATCGCCAATGTTAATACTTGCAATGGCCGGCATTATTCTGATTCCTCTGTATTTAACCATGCCCAGGCATTTCAGGAAAGTGAAGCCATGGCACGGGGGACTTGATATTGACAGGACATATAATTCCTTCAACTATTCAAACCCATCAAGGATTACATTTTCCAAAATATTGCCCAAAATAGAGGACAGGAAGGGAGAAAAATATGAAGATAGAAATTTTGACCTCATTTTCGGTCTCATGTCAGCCTTATATGTAAAATATGAGAATATGTCAAGAAAAATTGCATTAAAAATAATGAACGGCGATACGAGACGGTATGTTCTTTACATTATGCTGACTCTAATGTTTGCGCTTGCAGTGGGTGAACTTTTATAGGGCAGAAAATATCCAAACCGATTCAAAATAAATTCCCTGAATTTCTATTAATATTTATAACACATTTGGAAATGGGAATGACAACAATCCTATTTCATTCAAAATCAATCATTTCTTGAAAACATATATTTCCCGATCTAAAAGACAAGATGGTAATATTTCATTAATTTTCAATCATTGTTTGGTTAGAATTGATGCTGGCAACCACCCCATATCTGTGCCATCTTTCAAGCAAAATGACCATCCAGAATTTTCATAGAGGATCTTAACTGTTTCACCCTTCTTAACTGTAAGTTCAGTGGAATCATAATCACTGTTAATGGAAAATATGCCATTTTTCTGAACTATGATGGATTCTGGAACCCATGCCTCATTATCACCCATACTTCGGCACCATATCCAACCGTGAACAGATTCTTTTCCCTCTGTGGGAATCACGGTATCACCTCGCTTTAGTTTAACTGAATATTCGTAAGAACGTTTGAAATCCTCTTTCACAGTATAAATCGCATCTTTATCAGGCATATTTATGGGAATATCCATACCTCATGATTATTTAGATTTTTACACATTAATGGAAAGTGTTTCAAACCAATCGATTCTAATCAATCTATAACTCTACTTTTGACAACCCTTTCATTCACGTAAGTATGGAGATTCTGTGTTATTCTTTCTTATTGAGATAAAGGAATTTAGGGTGATGATATGGATCAGCTTACATAAAAAGAACCATGAAATAATATTGACAATAATCTTGAAATCCAGTCTTTTTAAGATACCATATACCTACATTCAGGTCATAGTCGATAATCCCATCAAATGGCGGAACACTTAATGTTCATGGTAAATTTTTTTTAAAATATGGCAAATTCAAGGAGTTCACAGGAATGAGCGTGGGTTTTTACATGAATCCTTTTCCCAATATCCAAATACTTTTAATCATTGGTTCTGTAGTGATTCTGCAAGAGGGAAGCCATCCCTTCTCCAAATAAATCAACCGCTGTACTTTCTGATAAACCTTGCATGACACTCATTAATACCCCATTATGAAAAGATATGAGAATGCGGGCAAGTTTAAGCGAATCAGTATTCTCAGATATTTTTTTTAAAAGTTTTAGCTGGTCAATTTTTTCTCTAAGAACCATGACATATTCCCTGTAACTTTTAGATAAAATATTTTTTATTTTTGGATTGCTTTCCATTTCTCCCATTGCAAAAATCCAGTGAAATTTAATATGATCTGGCATTTTCATTTCTGTCTTAAAAAATTTAGTTCCCATATGAAGAAATTCATCAGGGTCTACATTTTTAAGAGCTTCCTGGAGCATGTTCATATTTCTATTGCACACACCGTACAGGACATCCTCTTTGCTCTTGAAATAGATATATATGGTACCCTTTGTAACCCCAATCTTTCTGGCAATATCATCCATGCTTGTGGTTGAATAGCCACCCTTGAAGAATAGCTCTGACGCTGAATCCAGAATTGTATCTTTGGCCTGCTTTTTATAATCTGGAACTACTTTGGGCATGGTCGAAGATATGACATCCTATAATTAAACTATTCTTATAAGAATGTTTATCTACCCATTAGTCATTAAACTGACTAATGGGTATTCATTCAAGCATTGAAAGTATATGTGAAGGAAAGCACGTGGTTTTTGGTTCAACAGGTGCCTACGGTTATGCAATAGTAAAACAATTGGAGAAGGGTGGAAAGGATGTTCTGGCTGTTTGCAGAGACCTGGAAAGGGGGAGGAGACTTTTTTCAGAGAAGATAGAGATAGTTCAGGCTGATATAATGTCAGAA
>JAGDXN010000026.1:17015-24654 GCA_023256455.1 Cuniculiplasma sp. | reverse complement strand
CAGAAGAACAGGTTTTGAGTGCCTGTAATGGTGCATCTGTCATTTATGCCGGGCACAATTTTCCATACTCTGATTGGAAACTGAATTATGTGAAAAGCATGGAGAATATTATGAAAGGATGTACAGCAAATCAATCTTTACTTGTATTTCCGGGAAATGTCTACGGCTACGGAAAATTCCAATATTTGCCTGTAGATGAGAACCATCCACTTGATGCAAGTTCGGGGAAGGGCATTATAAGAAATAAAATCGAATCTGAATTGATGGAAGGATATAAAAAGGGGAAGTTTAACCTCATAATCCCAAGATTTGCCGATTTTTATGGTCCAAACGTAACAAACGATCTCTATGGAGCAATTTTTCGCAATGCATTAAACAAAAAAGCTTCAATATGGCCAGGTAAGGTCGATATACCGCATCAATTCACATTTATAGAAGACGCAGCAAGGGCAACAATGGAACTTGTTAATAATCCCTCCAGTTATGGCCAGGTCTTCCATGTTTGTGGTGAAACGATTTCTGCTCGTGAGTTCATTTCAAAGGTATATTCGTTTGCAGGAAGTAAACCAGAGGTAAGGGTAGTGCCAGGGCTTCTCATTGCGATTTATGGCCTGTTAAATTCTCAGGCAAGGGAGTTACTGGAACTAATGTATGAATATACTGAACCATACGTTATTGACGATTCAAAATTTATGGGTTTATTTCCATCATTCAATTATACGAACTATGATGAAGGAATAAGGCAAACTCTTCAGTGGTTCAATCACAATAGATCGGTGGGAACATAACATAGAAAAAAGTTAAACAGATATGATATTTCTCTCCAATTGCTCATTTTGTAAGACCATTTTTTTCATTGTAGTTTCTTATGATTTAAATTAAATATTCAGAATCCACTATTCGGATAAGAACCAGATAGAAAAACTAACTGGTAGGAACTTTCTAATTAAACTCAATTAATATGAGGAACACAATGCGCAGAGATTTATCCTGGAAGTAAAACGCATTCTAAAAGAACAATGACGCCGCGGGAGAGATTCGAACTCCCGATCCACAAAGGGAACCAGATCTCAAGTCTGGCGCCGTACCACTGGGCCACCGCGGCAAAAAATGGGGTTATCTCCTCAATCTTCCGTTGGCTCTGATGGAAGGCCTGCTTTTCGCTGAATTCTTTCTGCCTGTCCTGAGACCTCTCCCTTTATATCCTGCAGATGTAAGTCCTCTGTAAACCCTCCCGGTGTTCTGGGGCTCAGATATCCAGGAAATTCTGGGGTCGTTGTATATTTCAGGTTTGCTCTTATCTACCAGTATGACTTCGTAATATTTGTAAAATCCGTCCTCTCCCACATAATAGGAGTTTAGCACTTCCATATTGGGGTACTTATCAGCAACTCTCTCTTCAGCAATCCACTGTATGCTTTTCTTTCTTGTAAGTTTGCTGTATGCCATCCTTCTGGGCCTTCTTCCACCCATAATTTTTGGCCTGTTTGATCCACCTCTCCTTACTCTTGCTCTGACAACAACGTAACCATCCTTTGCTTTGTAACCGAGAGACCTGGCTCTGTCTAACCTTGTAGGGTGCTCCACTCTTTCTATTGCACCTCCCCTTCTCCAGTCGACCATTCTCTGCCTTTGAAATACCAGTATTTCTGATTTTTTCAGTGAATTCCAGCTTTCGGATATCCTTCCGTAAAGATTTGAGTGATTTACCATTTTATTCTACCTTTAATTAATGTAAGGGGGAGATACTATGCTACAATAAATAATTTTATGATTTGCACAAAGGTGATGGGAAAATTGAAACAGGTATAATACAAATTCTACAGCTCAATGATTGGGGCATGGATCAAATCTTTAAACACTCAGGAAATCCCATGCAATATGAAATGTTCACCGTACAGGAAGAGGTATATTCTCATTAAAGGGGCAAGAAATGATCTGAATATGGCTGTAAGGGATATTTACAGGGAATTTGGTGCGAAGGAAAAATACAGAGATGAAAATTATTCCATAGTGCTTGGAGACCAGTTTTCAAAGGAATATATCCTATCATATGCAAGAAGGAAATTGAAATCCGTATCTGTGCTGAGAGTGAGCGGAACAATTAAAAAGTGCAAGAATATTATTAAGAATCAGGAAAGATAGAGGCTCATATCTTCCGGTGTAACAGGTTCATATTTCTTTTTCTTTTCTGGAAGCATGGAATCTTTCAAATTTTCCTCTGCCCTTTCATTGAGATACTGAGATATCTGGGTTTCAGCATTCTTAAGGCCTCTGGAAAGTTCCCTGAAATATGGCCTCATTTCAATTGCATCACCATAGGAAAGGTGGAAGGCCAGCTCCATGGCCCTGCAAACCCTGTCTATGGCATTTCTGCTCTTTTTTGATTTGCTCATGGCAGTTATATAGTTTGGGAATTCATATTTTGTATATCCACCCTTTTTATCAACGGCCGTGAAGGATGATGCCACAATATCATCCACATATATCCATAATCGGTAGTAGTTCATCCTTGAGGCCTTTCTCGAAAGCAAATCTGCTCTTGAAACAAGATCTTCTATATTTAAGACAGCATCCATGGTATTGCATTCCTTAACTCCATTGGTGCTGACCCACTGTATGAGTGTGTCCTTGTCCACATCGATGTCTCTTATAAGCCTCAGATTGGCAGATATGTCATTTCCCTTAAGCAGTGAACGAACCACATCAAAAATCTGGCCATGGACATCCCTGAGGCTCCCAACAGGATCGGATCCAGAACCAGAAAGAACATATCTTTCAACATCATTTATGGCACTTCGCATATCCGGGAGATCTTCCCTTATTATCTCCTCTATGGCACTTCTATCTGCCCTGAAATTGTATTTTGCGCACAGAGCCATCAGGTCATCAGTAAGTTTTTTTACGGCTGCCTTATAATCCAGATCGTTTTTTCTCTTATACACAAAAACCTGTACCACTTCGCATTTGGAAATTATGTCCTTGCCGGTTGATTTTCTTCTGAAATCCCAGAAATCATTCATTGTTATTATTATGGGGCTTCTGGTCGTTTTCAAAATATCAATGATTGCCCTGTATCCTCCAATTTCGTTTCCATCTCCCTTTGATTTTCCAGACGAAGCCCTTTCGAATATATTATCGGCCTCATCAATAAGTATCAATTTGAGTTGATCGGCATTTTGATTCTTTTCATTAAACATTGTTATATCAGAATAGAGGGAATACATCCCGGCTGTTTCCTTTAGAAAGGTCTCATTTCTATAATCGGAGGAGTTGATTTCAAGGATGTTCCAGTTTTTTTCTCCTGCAATTGCATATGCAGTTGAAGTTTTCCCGCAACCCGGATCTCCCCACAGGATCAAGCCCTTTTTTACAGGAACACCATCCTCCCACGACTTAACCCAGTTCAAAATCTGTTCTCTTGTTTCTCTTGAAACAAGTAGTTCTGATAAATTTTTTGGCCTCAGGATTTCGGTCCAGATATCCATCCATACTAAAAGATGAATTCAATTAATAGCCTTTCGCATTCAGATCAAAACAGTATTAAAACCAATCTGTATTAAGAGATTTAATGATGAGGATTAGCGCGTACAGCCCTTTAAGGGTATCCTTCGCAGGTGGTGGCACGGACATATCTCCCTTTTTGGAAGAATACGGAACGGACGTAATCAATACAACAATTGATAAGGGCGTGTACGTGAGCTACGTGGAAGACAGTTCTCCATTGGAGATAACTTCAAGGGATTTTCTAAAAACAGTAGTTTTTGGAGGAAATAAGGAAAGTAACTTCCAGGAAAAAATAATGGAACTTTTCATGGAAAATGGTATTGTAAGGGGAAGGCTCTATATCAATGGGGAGGTCCCTCCAGGTTCAGGTTTGGGTTCATCCAGCGCAATGGTGAATTCCATACTCAGAATAATACAGGAATTGAATGGCAATTTTAAAGGAAATATGGAACTCGCAAGGCATTCCTATGAGATCGAGAAGAATTTCTTTGGAATTACCCTTGGTATTCAGGATCCATATGCAATCGCAGAAGGCGGTTTCAAGCATATGAGTTCAAGGGGGAAGGATGTGGTTTTCCAGCATCTTGAGAACAGCCACATAATGAAGAAACTCGATGAGGGCATGATTATAGCATATACGGGAAGCACAAGGGAAAGTTCAGAAGTATTGAGGGAACAGGTTAAAAGATCAGAAAAAGGTGAAAGGGAGGTGATTGGAAAGCTCTCAGATCTTAAAAGGATCGCTGTTGATCTGACAGGAAACAGTGTTGACGGAGACTGGGAAAATTTCTGTAAAAATATCAACCACGGATGGGAAATAAAGAAATCTCTCGGAAGCAAGGTTTCCGGGGAGAAGGTTGATAAAATAATAGACCTTTCCATGAAGAGTGGGGCAAAAGCATCCAGACTTCTTGGGGGAGGCATGCAGGGTTTTGTCCTTGTACTTGCTGAAAGAGAGGATGTCTGGAAGATCCAGAGCCAGCTCAGGCTTGTATCAGATTTTGTTATGAGGGTTTCTCCTTCAACAAAGGGCACCAGGCTATTCAGTTTTTAATATCTCCTTATCTTTTCTGCAAATTTCTGAGAGAATGCGGTAAGTCAGACCCCATACAATATCACCTTCTATTTCAATGTAATTTCCAAAAATTTCGTTGTTTCTTTCAACAGCTTTGGACAGGAGGTACCATTTTCCGTATTCCATCTCATCCCCTGGTGTTATTACATATTCATTCTCTGTCCTGAAAAGAAAGGGTTTAACATTTACGTCACTGAATCTCACCGGATGAAAAACATCGTATTCCTTATAGAAAATAAGTTTGCCTCTGTCAATCCCTGTTTCTTCTTCAAACTCCCTTATTGCCCCTTCAATAGGCGTTTCCCCTTCTTTTACAAATCCTCCCGGAAAGCTCATATCCCCTGACCATGGATCATCTGTTCTGCGTTTTCTTCTCATGAGGATAACCTTCCCTTCAAAGAAAACAGCTGCAACAGCTGCATTTTTTCTCATAAAAGATGCAGCACGTCCCTGACCCTGGCTCCTGGAAGCAGGCCCAGATCCTTTCCCTTTGAGGTGGAATCTTCAATCCTGGCATCAAGCAGCGTTTCCAGATCCTTTACTCCCCTCACCATGGCACCTGCATCCCCAAGTTTTTCCGCCGTTCCAAGGTTTAAATAACCGCACATAACATATCCTTTCTTTCCTTTAACCATCACAACCGGTGCGCTGTACATATCTATCTTAATGTACTCAACCTCTTTTTCTCCTTCCTTTATGGTTCTTTGCTCAATCATCAGTATATCATAACTGAAGGGTATATAAAATAATGGCATGCTTATTTAAGTCTGGAGGAATCTATGGAAAAGAGAACGTTTCAAGTCTAAAAATTTTTAAGCACTTACAATTAAGGGTTATAAATTGACAGACTATGATTATGATGTAATAATAATAGGGGCAGGAACTGCAGGCCTGTCTGCTGGAGCCGAGCTTGAAAAAAATGGCATCTCTTACATAATACTTGACAAAAAGCAGGAGATAGGTATTCCCGTAAGATCGACAGGTGCAGTTTCCCTTGAATGGGTTAAAAGGATAGGCATGCCCACTTCCGGAAAGATCGTATCAGCTGAAATCAAAAACATGAGTTTCAGGACAGAATCCGGGAAAAGAATTGATCTTAACTTTGAAAAAACTGTCGGGCTTGTCTACGATTTCACTCTTTATGAGAAATTCCTTGCACAGGAGTTTGCCGGAAAGCCACTGAACATAAGGATGAACACAAGGGTAAACTCAGTGGATGGAAATACTGTGCAGACGGATAAAGGTTCATACAGAGGAAAATACATTATATTTGCTGCAGGTCCCCAATCCAGTTTCGGCCCAAAACTATCAAAGAACGACGTTTTGGTTGCCTATGAGGAGATAAGAAATGTGCCTGCAAGGAAAGATTTCCAGATGATCCTCTGGTTCAGCGATCGTGTTCCTGGCGGTTATCTGTGGGATTTTGCAGAATCCGATCACTCCAGGAAAATAGGGGTATGTTTTTATCCTGGGACGGGCAAGCAACCTAAAAATGTTCTTTATGAATTCGATGGCATATATCCTGATCTTAAGGGAGATATAATATCCACAATGGCTCACCAGATACCTCTTTCCAGACCTGTCGATACAGTGGTCAGGGGAAATTATCTGTATACAGGAGATATGGTAAATGCAGTTTTGAACACAACTGCAGGTGGCCTTCAGGGTGCATTCTGGACAGGCAAGTCTGCGGCGGAAAGCATTATTAATAATAATCCTTCACTTTATCAGCAAAAATGGGATGGGGAGATCAAGCCCTGGCTATTGAAGCATCACAACATGCATAGAAAAATGAACAGGAAGGGTGAAAAATCCATTGGAAGGCTCATAACTCTTGCAAAGATGATGCCAACCTCTGTCCAGAAGCGGGTTTTTGCTGGATTATAATGGTCGTTCAGCACGGGCTTTAACCAATTATAAAAATATTTTAGTAAGGGGGTTTAGAGTGTTTTTAATATTACACATGGTTTTTCACATATGTGATAAATAATCATGATTTTTTTATACCTAAAAATGATTGTGTAAGAACGGTGAATTATGTCAAAGAAATTGGTAATTATAGGGGGCGGTTTTGCCGGTCTCAGATTTTTGTATAATGTAAGAAAGCATATGAAGGATGAGTTTGAAGTAACCCTTATAGATATGAGAAAAACAAGCCTTGAAAAGCCATCTCTCCCAGAGGTGGCTCTTGAGGGCAAGGAAGTTTCAAAGGTTCAGATTCCCTTTGAGAAGATAGTTAAGAAGGGTGACGTGGATTTTATAAACAGCACAGTGGAAAAGGTTGATCCTGAAAAGCAGACTATCCAGCTGAGCAGTGGAAAGGAGGTCAAATACGATTATCTTTTAATTGCTGCAGGGGCTGTAAAGGATTACGATGCCATACCGGGATTCAATGAAAATGCCTATTCCGTTTGCGATGATACTCAGGCCCCTAAGTTATGGAAGAAATTAAATTCATTCAAGGGTGGAAAAATCCTAATTGGTTCGGCAAAGACACCATGGTCTGAAGAGACAAAGATACCTCTGGCAGCGCCATGCGAGGGCCCCATTGGAGAAATCATGTTTATGGTCGACCACTTTCTCAGGGAGAATAATCTGAGGGAAAAATCGTCCATAACCGTTTTCACTCCCGGTGAAATATTCTTCGAGGATGTTGGGGAAAAGGTCCACAATGATCTGAAGCCGTTCATAGAAAAGAGTGGAATAGAAGTAAAAAATAACAAGGTGATCAAAAGCATAGAGCCGGATTCTGTTAAATATGAGGACGGAAGCGAGGATAAGAGTGATTTTACAATTGTCATACCACCATACAGAGGTCCTGATTTTGTTAAGGAATCGGGAATAGGAGATGCCTACGGTTTCATTTCAACAGACGGTGAGATGAGGCACAATAAGTACAGGAATATATTTGTGGCAGGGGACATAAACAATCTTTCAATGCCCAAGCTCGGCCATATAGCCATCCTTCAGGCAGATGTTGCCTTTTCTTCCCTCAGCAAGGAATTAAAGGGAAAGGGAGAAATCGAGGAGTTCAAGCCTGAGATCTTCTGTATCATG
>JAGDXN010000026.1:11338-17005 GCA_023256455.1 Cuniculiplasma sp. | reverse complement strand
AACAGAGGAGGCTCAGACGCAACCCTCATCCTTTCAGACTATCTGTTCGGAGGAAAAACGGACAAAACAATAAAGGGCCAGATCGCCCACCTGATGAAATGGGGCTTCGATTCCTATTATTATTACACAAGGGGCCATATGCCTCCGGAAGCTGTCCAGAAGAGAATGGAGAGTTTGATCAAAGGATAATTCCCTATTTTTAAAAGAATATGGGAAAGAACAAATATACTTTTTTTAAATCATGGGTTCAGTTTTTTTATCTAATCTCATTAATAGGAATCTTCAGAATCAGGCATATAGATTATATGACAAATTTTTTTCACCTTTAATTAACTGAACATGTAAGGCTCACTGATTAAATTCTCAGGCTAAATTTCCCATCATGGCATCTGAAAAAGCATTTTACGCCATAATGACTGTGATTGTAGTGATCGCAGGAATTGGTATAGGAGCAGCTTATTATGAATCTGTTAGCAATGTCAGCACAACGGCACCATCTGCGGCGCAAACATCCTTAACACTGATAATTACGCCGAACAACTGGTTCCACAACTCCACAATTAACCACAGGCAACCAGCTTACTTTGTTTTGGAGCCCAATGGAACGCTGGGATCCGCAGCAAATCTATACCTGCCGTCCCATCAGCTCATTTCTCTCACCATAATCGATTATGACAGTGGTACGAGTCCAGCATTGGGCAACGCAACTGCAAATGGAACCCAGAATAACAGCTTCTTTGCAAAGGTAGTTGGAACTGTTGGTGGAAAGGAATACATATATAACGGAACCAAAATGGCAGAGAACGCCACACTTTCAGGCAACGCCTCTAATAACATCAGCATAATGCAGGGCGCAGGATGGGGAGTTTCAAGCCTTCCATGGGTTGGAAACGCAACAACTGGTGGATATTATGTAACGCACACCTTCAGCATAATCAGTGGTGGAAAGGTTATAGTAAACATACCCTCCTGGGCAGGAAACAATCCAAATGGAGGAACAGTTACCCACGCTCAGTTCTATCTTAACCAGACCTCAGGTTCAATCCTTTCATGGCAGTGTTATGCACCCTGTGGAACTGGAGTATCAGGCTGGGGCGGAGCAATGGCTACAATTGGATGGATGATGGGAAACATCCACGTAATGTAAAGTGGTAAAAATGTCAGAAAAAGATAGGGAGGAGACAACTCCTCCTGACAGTTCAAGGAGAAACTTCATAAAAATGATGGGTGTCCTGGCCATTGGCGCGGCATCCATAGGATTTTTAAGAGGCGGAATTCAAAATATTATACCAAGCAGTTCGCCTGTGCTCACAGGTTTTCCATCCCTGAAACTCGTTGATACAACAGGAAAGCCCATAAGTACAAACTCATTGGTAGTAAACAATCCGGAAATTGTAACATTCGATTATCCGCTGGTGGATGAACCCAACTTTCTTTTGAGGCTTGGGGATTCAAACAATAAGGATGTGGAAATTAAACCTGTTACCGTATCAATACCGCTGACAGGCCAAACGTTCCAGTCGCCAGGTGGTGTTGGGCCATACAAGTCTGTGGTGGCTTCAAGTGCCATATGTCAGCATCTGGGATGTGTTCCACCTGAGATAAGGTACCACACATTCACAGCTTCATCATTCGATGGAAAAATTCACTGCGACTGCCACGGAAGCACCTATGATCCCTTTGAAGGTTTCAAGGTAGTTACTGGTCCAACCCAAAGGCCACTGCCAAATGTAATAATGTCCCACGAAGGGAGCGATCCTGATACGGATTCATATTATGTCAAGAGTCTTGTTGGTCCTGTAATATATGCGCACACAAGTGACCTGTCTGGAGGCAACCCCTTACCATCAACTACTCAGACAACAGTCACAGTTACAAAAGGATGAGTTGATAATATGGCAAATGAAAATTTAATTGAAAAAATAATGAATGACCCTCAGCCCATTCCCCGAAAGGTTCCAGATTATATGAGAAAGTCCGGAGGGTTTATGTTCTGGACAGGGGCTATGGTATCGGCCGTTTTCCTCTATGAGGTTGTAACCGGTTTGATACTGTTATTTTACTACCAGCCCTCCAATGCATATAAAAGCACAGAGGCATTCCTTAACACCGTACCCTTTGGCTCAATCATACTGACAACGCACCTTTATGGAGCCTACGCCATGATCGTATTGGTTTATATTCACCTGCTGAGAAATCTATTTGTGGGTGCATATAAGAGACCAAGGCAGATGCAGTGGCTTTCTGGAATACTTCTGTTGCTGATGACCATAGGTGTTGGGTTTTTCGGATATTCCATGAGCGGTGATGTTCTCTCAGCAGATGCAACAGATGTGGGAAGAGGAATATCTGGTGCCGTTCCAGTTATCGGACAGTATTTGACATCTCTCTTCTTTGGAAGCGGAACACAATTATCACTGTTCCACCGTCTGCTTGCATGGCACATCGTTCTGGCGGCACTCATTGGCATATTCTTCCTTGCCCACTTCTTCCTTGCAGAGTACAACACCATAATGCCTTCCGGGAAGGATTCAGGGGACAGGGCACCTGCCATTGATAAGGATGACGGTACTTACAAGCCATGGTACCCGTACAATCTTCTCTACATGATGCAGATCGTTCTTCTCACACTGGGTATTGTTGTAATAATCCCATCTGTACTTGCAGTTATCCCAAATGTACCGGCACTGTTTTCTCCATTCCCTCAGGTTGCTCCAAACAGCCCGCTGGCAATGAGCGTGCCTGCCTATCCTCCATGGTTCCTTCTCTTCATATACAAGGAGCTGGATTTCCAGTTTGCTCAGGGTCTGGGTCCATTCTATGCAACACTCATATTTGCAGGCCTCCCTCTTGCCTATCTTGTATTGCTTCCCTATCTTGACACAAAGGCATCACTGAAACTTGTGGACAGACCCATAACCGTGTCATTTACCATAGTTGGAGTCGTGTACCTGGCCATACTTTCAGCATGGGGTGCACTGGAGCCTGGAGTTCCAATAAATAACGGTATTGTTGCCATATTCTACATTGTGCCTCTTGTTGTCATAACCGGATTTGTCCTGTTCCTGACAAAGATGATAAAACAGGGAAAAATCACAAATCCTTACATAGGTGGCATAGTACTGTCAGCAACCTTTGCAGGGCTGAGCGCCTTTGGAATTGGAGCAATTCTGGTGTATTCAGGAATGAATTTCACACCTTCAGTGTTAGCTGGACTCAGCATACTGGGGCTCTTCCTTGGTATATCTTTGCTGTTTGCTTTTGCACTGATCTTTGGAATATTTCCACCAAAGGCAAGAAAGCAGGAGGAGAATATTTCAAAGAATACCTATGTGGCATACAGTTCCATCATGGGTGTTCTTTCCATTGTAATACTCATTGAAATACTTTCCATGCCCTTTGGAAACATTTACAATCAGTCCCTTTATGGTGTAGGCCTTGGTGTACTCTTACTGATCGGTGGAGTGATGATAAGGTTATACAGAGGACAGTACTACGGAGAGTAGGACAATGGAAAAAAAGGCAGGCATATCAATCCTTTTATTTTTTATCTCATTTTTTCTATTTACGGAAGTAGCCTTGACAGGTTTTTTCCTGCACGTTTTCATAATACACACATTTGCATTAGGATATCTTGAGATATTTCTGCCTGTCCTGATTTCATTTATGTTGTTATCGTTTTTTTTAATTTTCAGTTCAAGGGTAATCTTCTTTTACATTTCACTTTATGTTGCACTTTCAATGTTCTTAATGGAAATCTTTTCCCTGCATGAATCCTCTGCAGGAATAGTTCTTGTTGGTTTTCTTCTATATGCTACATTCATATACCTCAACAGCGGTAAAATCCCGGGCAAGAAAATCAGGGTTACAACGTTCTTTGCAACCCTTACACTCATAGCCTTTCTTGGAGGAATAATATCCCTGTTCCAGCAGCCATATGTAATTCCCATCACCATTGAAACGGCAAATACCCTTTTCATTGGGGTTGGCCATTCCCTCCCCATACTGGAAAAATATGGCATTTTCATCATAAGCCCGGACATGATGATGACTGTAAGTCCCATAGAGTTCCTGATTTTCTTTGGCATATCCTCACTGGTTTCAGAAAACTATTTTCTCATTATAAGGTACATTGAAAATAAGAGATCAGCAATGGGTAAGGCTGGAGCCGTAATATATGGTATTACGGGGGCTCTGAGCTGCCAGTGTGAAAGTTATATTGCCCTTCTCCCAGCCATAAGTGCGTTCCTTCTTGATGAAATTCTCCTTCCAACGGTATTCTCCAGTTTGATTCTTCTGTTCCTCACATATATATTCGTTTCAAAATTCTATATGAAGGGAAGGCACATATTCTATTTTGAACCGGAAAGGTGGAACAGAAACAGCAGGCTGCAGCTACTCTTTTTAAGTTCATCTGTTATTCTGCCTCCAATCATTGTAACAATCGGAGTGTATTTCGGCTTGCAGTTGAATCCAATATTCTTCTTTTTATCTGCAATGTATATGGTTCTTGAAGGCTACATATTTTCCTATTCCATATTCCGCTTCATAAGGCCTGTTTTAAGGACAAGGCTTACAAATACCATAATAAGCACAGCTGGGGTTGTTATATCGCTCATATGGTATTTCCCCTATCTTACGGGTCTTGCATATCACAACGGCCTCATATTTGACGTTATGACACTGAGTGGTTTTCTTGGGGGTATAATGATGGCATATTCCTACACCCATTCACCAAGGGCTCAGGCCTATGCCATAAACGAATACATAACCGTAATATTTAGCATATTTCCACTGGCAATTTTCTATATGGGAAATGTTCTGGAGATAAAAATATGGCCTTTCTTCACACTGGAAGGCCAGATCATATATTCGCTCATAAACTGGCTTATAATGCTTCCCGTTATGTGGCTGGCTACCCATATTTCCCTTCAGAATCTTGTATCGGAAAACACATGTGAAAAAGTTAGGGTTTCAGATCAGAAGGCTCCTGAAACACTTACCAATCTATCCTAACCTTTTTTTAACTTCTGAATATATTTCAAGCAGTTCCATCCCTGATTTCACACCAAGAGTAGTGTCCTTTGACCCATATTTTTCAATCTTTTTCTCAATGCCCTGTCTGTCAACAAGACCCAGATAGGGGATTGCATACTCAAACAGGATGGATGCGGCGCCTGTATCTCCGAACTTATTTCTTATGGCATTTGAGATCATCCCAAACATTAGCAATATAAGTTTCCTCGATCTGTGGTTTGTTATGAGGCCATAGAGCACCGCAGGGGCCTCTTGAGACTTTATCCTGCCGTCGGATAGCATGGAAAGAATCTTTACCTGCCTCCTCATGGAATTTGTGTATGCAATGCCATGGCATATCTTCGAATAAAGTTCTGGATTTTTTACGGTCTTGAGATATCCTGAAAGTTTATGGAAATTAATGCTGCTCCTTGCGGCACCTATGACAGCTGCCTCCTGTTCATATCCAGGTATCTTCTCAAGTTTTGATACTTTCCCGCCCATAATGTCTGAATATGTCCAGTCCACTATGGCCAGGGTATTGTTAAGATCTTCCCTTACATAGAAAGAAATTGCATCATCCCTCACAGTGAAGGAGGTTTGAAGCATCTTCCTCAACACGTTTGATAATTTTGATGAAATCTGGAACCC
>JAGDXN010000026.1:5142-11239 GCA_023256455.1 Cuniculiplasma sp. | reverse complement strand
TTACCATTGTGGTTTGAAAAATCCACACCAGGAGGCTCAGCCAGGTAATAGCCGTACATATTTCTATTCAGGCACTCCACAGTCTGTGCCTCTATTTCAATGTCCTTCCCATTCATTATTATGTTTTTCTCCTCTCCATCCACAACCAGAAACAGGGGGAGAATCCAGTAGCTCTGATCCTTGCCGTTCAGAAGAAATCTTCTCTGCCGTATGCTAAAAATGTTATGGCTTTTTCTTTCCAGGCTTATGATGGGAAAGCCTGGCTTGCTTATCCAGCTTTCAGCCATCTCTGGAATATTTATATCTCCAGAACACGTGTTTAGAAAGTACCAAAGGTCTGTGGCGGTCCCATTTTCAAACTGCTTTTTTTTCAGGTATTTTGATATTCCCTCTCTAAAATTTTCCTCCCCCATTGCGTGTTCTATCATCCTCAAAACCGAGGCACCTTTGCCATAACTTATTTCATCAAAGATCTGTTCAAATTCATTTTCAGAAACTTCCGGTTTCACAGGATGGGTGCTATTTAAAGAATCCTTAAACATGGAAGAAAACATATTGCTGAAAACGAAATGTTCTTCCATTCCCAGTTCTGGATAGATTGAAGCGGAGCACTTTTCAGCCATAAGGGTTGCAAAGCTTTCGTTTAACCAAAGATCAGACCAGTTGCTCAGGGTTACAAGATTTCCAAACCATTGATGGGCGATCTCATGGGCAATGGTGTCCACGATCTCCCTTTTCTGATCCATGTCCTTATCATTGTATAGCAGTAATTTGCTCTCCCTGAATGTAATGGCACCCCAGTTTTCCATGGCTCCGGGAGCAAAATCTGGAATGGCAATGAGATGAAGTTTATTGAGTGAATATTCCTGACCAAAATAGTTTTCATAGAATAGAAGGCAGTCGGCCGCAACTTTGAGGGCAAAATTTGCGTCACCCCTTATCTGTCCAGGGGCAGAAAGGATAATCTCCTTGCCCTTATATCCAAGCTTTACTTCGTCCATTTTTCCTATGCCCAGGTAAAATAGGTATGTTGCCATTTTAGGTGTGGAATGGAATCTAATTTCCCTGAGGCCATTCACAATAATTTCTGTATCTACAGATGTATTTGATATTACGTCATATCCTGGAGGCACAACAGCTGTCAGTGTGAATCTTGCCTTTTTTCCAGGATCATCAAAGCACGGAAAGACAGATCTTGCATTCTTTGGTTCCAGATCAGTTGTAACCATTCTATTGTCTTCATTTCCAGAGAAATATATGCCATTAAGTTTGTTTCCTATCCTGTTCTTAAATCTCACATAAAGGTTGATGTCGGAATCAAAGACATTGTTTACCTCTATCTTCTTACTTTCTGGGATTATTTTAAAATTAACTTCGTGACCGTTGATGAGAACATCTGCAACCTCGCTCACATCCGAATCAAGCTCCAGTATCTTATCAGGTTTGGAAATGTTTATGGTAACTTCACCGGAATACTCACTGGATATCTTCGGAAATTGCATTTTTATTGAATATGATATAATATCCACGTTATGATAATGACAGATTAATATTAAAAATTAACAGTTGCCAGCTGCAAACTTACCTTCTGTTCCGCACAAGTTCTATAAGCTTCATCTGATCAAATTCAAGGGTAAATTTGATCTTTTTTGCCTTTAAGATTTTGGATATCTTATCGGCAGCCTCACTTACCGATTCAGAAGGATTATAATGGGCAATGATCATCTCTTTTCTGTCAATGGGAAATATGAGATTCAGGTTGGTCTCTTCCGAGTGGAAGCCAATGGGCTTTTTATTATTCTGAATTTCCCTCATGTTTAATTCAAGCCTGACCATTATGATCTGTTCCTCTTCCTGCGGAATCTTCTTATCTCCCTTTATAACATCCATTATCTCGGGAAAGCACTTTTCAAGGGTTTTCCATTGAAATGTATCATCAAATTTAAAATGTGCACTCCAGTTTTTCACATATCATCATATTTACTTTTTATAACTATTTTTCCAATTATTTTCATTTCAGGCATCGGTAAAAGGTTAAATCTTTTTAAAGAATCATATGGATCAGATTGAAACATTTTAATATATGTGTAAAATCTCCAAACACTTAGCCCTGTGGTGTAGTGGCCAAGCATTACGGGCTCTGGACCCGTCGACGGCAGTTCGAATCTGCCCGGGGCTATTTTTCATTGAACTCGAATGGAAAATGGATTTGATGTTTTTATCTTGAACATGCCTCATGTTATTGTTTCATATATTTCTCAGTAAACATATTCATTGTCGTTGGATTCTTTATAAAAATTGTAAATATCAAAAGAAAATAATCCTCCATGGCAGAATCCGATCATACGGACAATGAAAACTTTCTTCAGGAATACTGTGAGCTGATTGATGCTGAAATCGATTCTACTTCAGATTATTTCAAGTTTCAAAACAGTGTCAAGATGGCCTTTGCTTCGCTGGGCCTTGCAGCTTCAACAGGCATAAGAATAAACGCTACAAGGGAGTTAATCGATATGCTTGATCAGTTATACCAGAATGTGACCGATCCTGACGTAGCTCTTACAGATGAAAGCAGAAAAAAACTGAATCATGCGGACGATGTGTGGCTTGATATGAAACAGAAAATGGCTGCAGGGGATATAAGAAGCTCCCATCTGCTCAATGCAAGTTCCCAAGTGTCAATTGCCCATTCATACCTCTGCGCCTTGAAAAAGGAGAAGGAATTTTCAGAGGCCATAACTGACTATAGTTTAAAATATTTCAAAAAATTGAGTGTTTTTATCTATAGAGAGGCCATTGGCCACGTTATGCTTTAGGAAGATTCTGCACATAATCTTCAAATTTTTTCTGATCCTTAATAAACCTGATTACTGAACTTGCCTCCCTGAAATAATCTTCCAGGATTCTATCAAGGGTTATTTTGTCTATCTTTCCCTCTTCAACAAGTTTTTCACCTGCGTGTCTTGAAAGAATCCCTCCTGCCTCCTTTATTTCAGGCTTTCCCATCTTTTTTCCATATATGTTCATGCAATCCAAAAATGTGAGCTGGGATGATGAGTTTGCATATATGGCACCGGTTATGCCCGAGCTCTTCTTTATAGTCTCAGCAAGATCTTCAATATGTGTGGGTGATGCCCTCCCCTCTTTTGGAAGTCTGTCTACGCCCTTTGAATAGAGCTGGTTGATCAAATTTATAAATGAATCGTTGTGTCCTCCAAATACAAAGGACAGTCTTACTATGAGGTGGTTTTTCACAAGGGAAGCGTTGTCCTCCCCGGTCCTCCTGGTTCTGAAATATTCATTCTTTCCATAATGGACATTTATGGATGAAAAATATATCAACCTCTGATTCTTGTCAATTCTCTTTACTTCATTTGCAACAGCCTTGATTCCAAATACGTTTACCTTCATGGCCTCATCCTCATTTGCAGAGTATGAGTTGCTGAGGTAGTATATGGTATCATAGTTCTTGATCAATGGAACAAGCTTTTCATGGTCTGAAACGTCACCTTCAATCCAGTTAAACTTTTCAAACTCCTTACCTTCAAGTTTGTGTCTTGAATAGTAATCTGTCTCTTCGTGTCCCATGAGTAACATCAAATTTCTGCCAATGTATCCACTTCCGCCAATGAATAGTGCTTTCACGTTTACTGTATGTCCATATATGACATATGTTTTTCCATTATCATTCCTCCATTGGGAGTATTTCCCTTATTTCTGAGTTTTCCACCTTAGACAATATAAAATTGTCAATTTTCAACATCAGGACAAGTATTATGGATATGGTTGCGCATATGGCAGAGGCCAAAAACATGAATTCGAAGTTATTGGAAGAAACTGTCAATATGAATGAAACACCAACCGCTGCTGTGAGGAGGGCAAGATTGTTGAAGAATGCAGAGAGGCCAAAGAAAGAAGAAAGGGCTGCCTCTCTGTCCCCTTCAAGAGAAGTTATGAGAAAGGCCCCAATGGGATAGGATGAAACTAAAAAGGTTCCCCATGCAAGCCCACCAACTGCAAGGTAGATCATCACAAGATTCATTGTTCTGTAAGTGGATGCGAAAAGCATTGTAATCGCAAGTAGCAGGAGACCATAGATCATCATATTTTTCTTATTTTCCATTTTCCTGTATGCAATTCCCAGAGGAATGGATGAGAGAAATGTAATGAGGTTGAAGATTGCAAAGCCAACGGCGGCAAAAACAAGTGCGCCGCCCCTGGAGGACGTGAAGGAATAACCTGCGCTGTCCACATAGGAAACAAAGTAAATGGCAATGGATTCATAGGCGACCCAGGAAAAGAACTGAATCAGAAAATAAATCAATATTCTTCTGTCTCTGAACATGAGTGATACCTTCTTTCCAAGTGTTTTCTTATCTCTTACCACTATTTCCCTTGCCTCTGGCATCTTCTCCTTTACAATGAGTGGAGTAATTACGCCTGTTATAATAATAACCATACCTTCTATCAGGGCCGTATTTTTAATTCCTATTTTCGTTTCAAATCCTGCCACCAAGAGAAAGGCAACAATGGAACCCATGGCAAGGAAGGAATTTATATATCCTGACGCAACTCCCCAGTTTTTCATTTCAAACGTTTTTGGCATCAGGGAATTATATGGGGTTCGCATAAAATGTGCAGATATATACAGGGCAATTAAGAGAGCAATCAGTTCGTCCACGCTGGTGGCATAGGGAATTAAGACAACCATGGAAAACATTACAATTATGGATGTCACGATCATTATGCCTCTTGTATCATGGGGGTAGAGAAATCTCCTGTCTGCAAGAAAGCCTGAAATTGGATCGGCAAAAATCCCCACAAGGCCTTCAAGTCCCAATATGAGACCGGAAAAAGCATCAGACAAACCGAACCCATTAATTTCAATGAACGGAGTAAATATCCTGTTAAATCCCCATGCAGTATAAATGGCTATGGCAGTCATTGAGAGGAAAATGTAACTTAAATTTCCAGAATATATGTTTTTTCCATCCTCCTCCCGATATAATTTAGAAAGCATACAATTGTATACCCCTTCTTTAAAATTAAAATTTTCCATTTATTTTGAATATGACACTAAATAATTTTTATCGTCATATTATAGAAAATGAAAAATAAAGGAAATTTAAGGAAAAAACAATTACGGGTTGACAACCCATAGATGTCATAATAAATATATAAACTGCAGCAATCCTTAAAAATGATTGATGTAGGGTCCCTGTCCGAATTTCTGCTAATCATATTCGGAGGAATAATAGCAGGAATTATAGGTTCCCTGACTGGACTGGGTGGTGGTTCGGTTCTTGTTCCAGTGTTAACGCTGTTTTATGGTGTACCTATAGAATACGCTACTGGTGCAAGTCTGATATCCACTATTGCAACATCAGCTGGTTCTGCCAGCACCTATACAAAGAAAGGAATTGCAAACATCAAAATAGGTGTGGGTCTGGAAGTTGCTACAACACTTGGTGCCATTGTCGGGGCTCTTACCTTTGCTCTTGTGGTTCATGCTAATCTTCAATGGATTCTCTTCCTTCTGTTTGGTATTGTCATACTGACATCCATAATACCTACAGTTAAAAGGGGAAAATACGAGTTTCCGGAAGAAAAGCCCGCAGATTTTACAAGCAGGCTGTTTCAGCTTTCTGGAAAATACCACGATGATAGGAGCAAAAGGGATGTTAAGTACACAGGCGTAAGATGGTGGCTTGGTGAAATAATCATGTTCTTTGCAGGCGTGCTTTCAGGCCTTCTTGGAATAGGAAGCGGTGCCCTTAAGGTTCTTGGAATGGACTGGGCAATGAATCTTCCTATGAAGGTTACAACAACATCCAGTAATTTTATGATAGGCATAACGGCAGCTACAGGCAGTTCGATTTACTGGTATGCAGGTTATATACAGCCTTTCATAGCAGCTGCCACGGCAATAGGCGTTTTAATAGGTGCATTTGTGGGAGCAAAAATACTTGTAAGAATATCAAACAAGAATATAAGATGGATATTCTTCGCCATACTGATGTTCCTCGGAATTGAAATGGTGCTTAAAGGATTATACACCATAAATGTTATAACCATAATACCGGACATCCAGTTCATG
>JAGDXN010000026.1:2570-5132 GCA_023256455.1 Cuniculiplasma sp. | reverse complement strand
CGCCGCAACAGGAAGCAGTATTTACTGGTATGAAGGATATATTCAGTTTTTCCTTGCTGCTGCCACTGCCATAGGAGTTTTAATAGGGTCAAGGATTGGCTCTGCCATACTGCTTAAGGTTTCAAATAAGGAGATAAGGTGGATTTTCTTTGCCATACTGACATTCCTCGGTATAGATATGATATTTAGAGGTATAACAAAATCCCATTATTATTACATAAACCCGCTGACAGGTTTCAGTGTGGCCATAGGTTTTGCAGCCATCCTCATACTGTTGCTGTTTATAAAAATGAAATTGGAGGAGAAAGCAAATGGAAGCTTCTGATAAACTCACCACTCTTGTGAGCTGGATTCTGAAGATTGCTGTTTTTCTCAGTATAGGGCTGGTAACAATTGGTTCCATAATGATGTTCATATTTAATGGTGCAGATGGATACACAATATCACAGATACAGAGCTATAATTCAAAGATAAACTTAACATCCCATGCATTCTCACCAGTCCTCATACCTTCAGGCCTTGTGGCACTTAATCCAATCGCATTCATCTCCCTTGGCCTCTGGGTTTTGATTTTCACACCTGTAACTGTCCTTTTCAGTTCACTGGTAGATTATATCTACACAAAGAATAAACTGTATGTCATCTTAACTTTCATAGTTCTTTTTAATCTGTTTACGGCAATACTTATTATTCCAGCATTCGTAAAACTTTGATTTTTTCATCTGTTTTACAAAAACATTATTAATTTTACTTATATCATGATGTGTGAACTGATGCTTAAATTTGAGAGAGTCCAAATCAGAGAAGAGGATCCAGTTGAAAGGGCCAAGAGTTTTAAGGTTGAACCCTTGATAGGCTATTCTGATCAGGAAGCTACAACAGAGGCATCACGTTGTATAGGATGTAACATTTGCACTCAGGCTTGCCCTGCAAGTTTGGATATTGGGGCCTACATTAACAGTACAGCAGTGGGTGATCCAGCGCAGACCGTAAGAATTGTCTTTGAAAATCTCCCCTTCCCGGCCATAATAGGAAGGGTCTGCACACACAACTGTGAAGATATCTGTGTCATGTACGATACAGGGGGACCCCTTGCCATAAGACATCTTAAGAGATATGCAGCAGATAAGTTCGATGATTATTCAAAGGTAATTAAGGTAAAGAAGAGAGGTTTCATAAATAAAAAGGTAGCAGTGATAGGTGCAGGGCCTGCTGGATTGAGCGCTGCCTACTACCTTTCAATTCAGGGTGTCAGGGTAACGGTTTTTGAAGAACTGCCTGTAACTGGTGGATTTATGAGGGTTGGAATACCCAGATACAGGCTTCCCGATGGTGTCCTGGATAAGGAAATCGGATACATACAGTCACAGGGTGTGGAAATTAAACTGAATACAAAGGTTGGAAGGGACATTACATTTAAGGAAATACTTGAGAACTACGATGCTGTTTTCCTTGGAGTTGGAAACCACAGCCCGAGGACCACTGGAACACCTGGTAGCGATGCTGAAAACTTCATGCATGCCACAGAATTCCTGAAAAGAGTTGCCCTAAATGAGAAGATCCCTGTGGGAAAGAAGGTAGTAATCATAGGAGGAGGTTTCACCGCAAACGATGCGGCAAGATCATCCATGAGGCTTGGTGCTGATACCATAAACATCATGTATAGAAGAAGGGAGGTTGACAGGCCAGGATATCCATCAATGAACGCAGAGGAAGAGATGGAAGAATCTCTCGATGAGAACATTGGATATATGTGGGAGGTCACACCCTTTGAGTATGTAAAGAAGGGGAACAGAATAGTTCAGGTAAAATACTGGGAAAACCAGATGGTTTCCGACGGCACCGGAAGGGCCAAGCCGGTTCCGCAGAAGGAAAAGACATTTACCATAGATGTGGATTTCGTCATAGAAGCCACAGGTCAGGAAACCGATTTTTCATTCCTTGGTGATGAATATGCAAGAAAATTGAGGCTGACACCGCACGGGCAGATAATAGTTGACCAGAACGGAATGACAAGCATACCCGGAGTATTTTCAGGCGGAGATTCTACAAATATGACCAGGGATCTCATATCTGCTGTTAGGGATGGCGACACAGCGGTTCTTGGCATACTGAATTACCTGAATCTGATGGATCAGGTAAATGAGGAATATCTGCCTCTTCTGGACAGGTGGAAAAAGTTTTCACCAAATTCTGCAAAGCTCGCCTATGCCGAAAGAATAAAGTGAAACTCATATTTTTTATTTAAATCAGAAATTTTCTCGATTGAATTCTTCCCATTTAAAACAATCGTATTTTTGGCCTGAATGTTTTCATCAAAGAAATGGATTAAGATTAATCCTTTTCCAAATAGATGCTGTCAAAGCCGGTATAGGGAACCAGAGCATCGGGTATTACTATTCTATCACCATCAGTGAAGTTCTCCATTATGGCCACCATCATCCTTGTACTGGCCATGGCTGTTCCGTTGAGTGTGTGAACAAAGACATTTCCATCAGCTGTTCTGTACCTGATGTTCAGGGATCTTGCCTGATAATCCAGATCATTGGAAATGCTTGCCAG
>JAGDXN010000026.1:0-2560 GCA_023256455.1 Cuniculiplasma sp. | reverse complement strand
TGGGGGAACCATCCCTCTATGCCGAACTTTTTCGCTGCAAGGTTTCCCAGTTCTCCTGAGCAGGTATTTACAACACGATAGGGTATATTCAAACTCTGAAGGAATTCCTCCGTATTTTTTGTAAGTTCACTGAAATAATCCCATGAATCTTCTGGCTTGCAGAATACGAACTGCTCAACCTTTTTGAAGTAGTGCACCCTGAATATGCCCTTTGTATCCTTCCCATGGGCACCAGCCTCCTTTCTGAAACATGGTGAGAATCCGCCAACTTTCAGGGGCAGTTCCCTTGGTTCGATTATTTCATCCATGAGCATTGATGCAATGGGGTGTTCTGATGTGGATATGAGATACATATCCTCTCCCTCTATCTTGTAAATGGCCTCATCGAAAGTGCCCTGATCGATGGCTTTCCAGACGGCGTTCCCTGAAATCATGGGTGGCGGTTCAACCACTGAAAATCCTCTCTGGGAAATAAAGTCTATTGCATAATTGACAAGGGCAAGTTCAAGTTTTAAAAGCCTGTTTTTATTTATGTAAAATCTTGCTCCGGCTATCTTTGTGGCCCTGTCCAGATCAACCAGTGAGAAGTTCTCTATAATGTCAACATGGCTGTATGTCTTATCTACAATTTCATATTCCCCCATCCCACCACTTTCCTTCTGGAAAGTACTGAGTGAATCCTCCCTGACCTTAGCCTTTCCTGATACCCGCAAAACCTGGTTGTTTTCATCCCCTTTGCATATGGGGACCTCAGGATCAAGAATGTTTGGGATGGAATTAACTACCCTTTCTCTTTCCTCTTCAATACCCTTCTGTTCATTTTCAATTTTAGAAAGGGTTTCGTTTATCTCCCTGACTTCTTGCTTAATGTCTTCAACATCCTTTCCCTCCTTCACAGCCTTTGATATCTCAAGGCTCCTTGCATTTCTCCGTGCCCTCAAATCATTTATTTTTTTAATATTGTCCCTCCATTGGGCATCAAGCAGAAGAAACTTTTCAACCGGAGCCGGATCCAGAAAACGGTTAACCATGGTCTCCCTGAACAGGGACGGATTTTCCCTGAGGAGCTTTATATCAATCATAAACTACAGGAAGATGAGGACATATATTAATTTTGATGGCTTTCCAACAAAAAAATATGACTGACCGGTGGTAGAAAGGCCAGGGGTAGAATCTGATTATGGATTATGTTGATTTTTTAGATCAAAGAGAATCCATTCTTGATTGGTAATTTTCATTATAGGATTCCAGTGTGGGCTCATCATCATAAACGGGCTGTTTTGGGGATGGATTTGGAAAGGCTCTTGAAGCACCCTGGGGATTTGGGGCAGCGAATGGTGCCGGGTTGAACGCCCCTCTCCTCTCTTCCCTTATGGTTGTGGACATGCTTCCTCCAAGAAGGGATGTGGCATTGAATATGATCAGGCTGCTTGGAACTATCAGGGTCATGGTTGTGAGCACACCGTAAAAGGTCTGGGTGTCCACAGCAAGCTGGGATGATGCAGCCAGCGGCTTCACTGAGAAGGCAAAAATGCCATCCTTAAGGTAATATCCCACAAGGCTGGCTTGCTGGACAGATGTGGATATCAGATATATGGACGTGAATATTATGAGTGCGGTCATTATGAGGGAAACTGAAAGTGCATCCTTTGCACTCCCGGCCTTTCTGCCGGAAACAAATCCTGCAGTAAAGGGTCCCACTATGGGAATCCACCATAGCAATATTATACTTACAAAGCCGTAAAGAAAGGCTTTCTTTGTGGAATATATATCGTCATTTTTAGGTTTGAGACTGTCTCTCGAATATCCCCTTCTATTTGTCTTACCAATAACAGACATATGTCTCATGAACATATGACAACAACTTTGTATAAAAATGTTTGGTTATTTTGAAAACATATTAAAATTCATAAATTTTTTATGCCCCATACTTTTCAAGTCTGTCCGTAATTTGAAGGGCATAATTCATAAGATCTCCACTTTTGATGGTGAAGCCAGTGCGTGCGCATGCACCTTCACTGAACCTTTCAGAGGGTATTTTGCGCATGCCAGAGGTATACAGGATAAGTGGAACGGGATCTCCCGTATGCTCACCTGTGGTTGAAGATGTGGAATGGTCCCCAGTCAGTATAACAAGGGCATCATCCTCGATCCCCAGGAGGTTTCCCATGGCCTCATCAATTCTTTCCATAACCCATTTTTTCTCCTCGGGCGATCTGTCGTGGGCAGTTGCATCGGGTGCCTTAATGTTCATGAGAATAAAATCAAATTTGGATGAGTTTTCCCTTGCCGCCCTGAGCTTTCCCATATAATTGGTGTTTTTTCCTCCGGTTATTCCGGGGACCTCTATTCTCTTGAGGTCAATCATTTCTGCAAGACCCCTTATCATGGGTATACCAATTATGTACGCACCTTTCATCCCATACTTTTCCTCGAAAGATGGAATAACCGGTGCCTGCCCTGCGCCTCTAAGGAGAAGTTCATTTGCAGGAAGTTTTCCCTCATTAACCCTTTTTTTATTAAGGGCTGCCCCGTCCAGTATCTTTCTTGACCTCTCCAG
>JAGDXN010000050.1:32378-36126 GCA_023256455.1 Cuniculiplasma sp. | reverse complement strand
CCATTCAATGGGGGCACTGGTTATGCGTACAGATACATTAACAGACATGTATGTAAGGATTATAATTTTGATTCGGATATTGAAATAAGCCAGTTTTTAAAAATTAATAAGATCGAAATTGAAGGCACAGTTGTAAATTTAACTGCTGCAGACATAAACAAGTTCGTGGCATCTCGTAGAGAATGGATGGGCTATGAATTAAATGTTATATTAACGGCTCACGCAGGAAATGCTATTTCCATCGGTAATACTGGAGAGGGATATCAGGGGACGGTAAATATTGCCCTTATAACCAATGCTCCTCTGGATAATACAGGAATGGTAAATGCACTTCAAACCATTGTTGAAGCAAAGGCCCAGCTCTTCAACGATCTGAAAATAAAGGATATGAAAACGAAAAAGATTTCACCTGGAACCTCAACGGATACAGTTTCCATATTTGTTCTGAATGATGAGGAAAAAATAAGGTATACCGGAAGGGCAACGGAAATTGGAATGATAATTTCAGAGATGGTTTATGAATCACTCCAAAAAAGATTGGGTTAAGGTAATCTCTTGAATTTTTTATTAACATTCGCACAGGTTTGAAATTCCGTATTTTATATCCATATGGTAAAAAATTTATATAAACTGAAGCCAGAGCATTACGGGATCATCGCTCCCTTCCAGTTCTGTCTCTGTTTCACCAAAAGAGCTCACAGTTTTGAATTTTGTGAAATATATAACACCCTTCTCCTTGAAACCGTACATTATATGCTCCACCGGTTCACCATTTGGAAAATGGGCAACAGCCTCAGGCATTTCAGGGGAAAAGTGAAGTTCAATGCTGTTATCTTCATTTTCATAAAGGGAATAAGACCGGTTCTGAATAATATACTCTTTCAGTTTTTCTTCCTTCACATTTGGCTTATCGTGCATGCTTTCATATTTCCATATGTTTTAAAGTTTTTTCTAAAAATTTTATGGATTCAAATTTACAGGCAAAAATTCAGTATTATCAATAACCAAACTGCTAAATATGGACGCATATATGGGCTATATCATATAAAATATATATAATTATTATTAATATCCGCTAAATGTTCGAAATTTCATTAAAGCGGAAAGAAAGAATAGCATGGGCAGTCAGCCTGACATATATACTATATTTGTTCGCCGGTCAGATTCCAAATTTAAGATCAAATCCAATTTTCAATACAATGTTCGTTTCTCTTTTCCTGATCATAGTTTTCATCCTGAGTTCATATATGCTTCTTGGCTGGAAGAAAACACTGGAACTTTTAGTTCTTGGATGGTTAATTGGATACTCAATGGAGTTTCTCAGCATAAATACGGGAATACCCTTCGGCACCTATTATTATACATCAGCACTGGGACCGGAACTTGGGCCGGTACCCATTTTTATTCCCTTTCTCTGGTCTTCTCTCTTCTTCTATGCCATGGAGGCATCATCCCTTTTTTTGGCACCATTCCTTATGGTTTCCATAGACATGAGTTTCGATCCAAGATATTCAAAATATCTGTGGCACTGGACTGTACCGACTCAGTATTTTGGAGACCCCATCTCAAACTTCATAGGCTGGTTCATTGTTTCCATCATCATATCGTTCATCCTGTATCTTCTCAATTTTAAGCCCACTCAGTCCAAATGGGCTATAATACCATCCATTCTTTTCTATTTACTCTTCATCGCTGATAATACAGTAAGTGATTTCAGAGCAAATCTTGGAGAAGCTGGAATTATTGCCTTAATTGTGGCACTCTTCATATCTTTGTTTCTCTTACTTTACAGATATGGAATGGTGAAAATTCCATTAAATGGAAATAAATTTTTAAAGAAGGGGTCCGACCATCAGGGGTAAAATCACAGTTATATCCCCATAAACATTTACAAACCTTGCATCAGGTTTGACCTTTTTCCATGAAATGGCCTCTTCAAGCTTTGCACCGGAAAGGGACCCGTCATATTCCTGCGCAGTTGTCACATATACGGAATAATCAAGGCCTCCTCTGAACTGATTCCACCATATGGTGTGATGTTTTGATATGCCCCCGCCAATCATTAAAGATCCTGTTTTCTTTGCATCAAATATGATATCTGAAAGTTCATGCTCATCGGCAAGCACATCGATCATGAAATCCCTGTTCATCTCCCTGAATGACCAGAGCTGGGATCCAAAGGATCCATCTGTGATTCCTGGAACAAAAACCTTTATTCCATTCTTGGCCGCATTATAGAGGATGGAATCCTCATTGTTCAGTTTCAACCCTATTCTTTCTATAATCTCCCAGCTGGCCCAGGTTTTCTTTTCCTCATATAGTTTTTCAAGTTCAGGTTGCATGAACGATTCCATTATTTCCCCATAGGATTCATCAGGTATCACAACACTGCCAAGCCTGTTTATTCCAAGTTCCTTCAATTCTCTATCGGGATAATCAAAGGAACCGCAATAGTAGTTTTTGAATGTCCTTGCAATATCATGGTCCAGAGTTCCTGTGGTTGTTATTATGACATCCACAAGTTTCTTCTTTACCAGCTGGTTTATTATTCCTCTTGTCCCGGTTGAAATTATATCAGCGGGAAAGGAGAGAAATGTTGTGTTTTCTTCAGAAAACATATCCTTCAAAATCTCATAGGCAACATATATCTTGGAAGTTGTGAAACCCCCTGAAACACCCATCATGTCCATGAGTTCCTTCAGGGTTGTTTTTCCTGATACTTCCGTATCCTTCACGGGGGTTGAAAGCAGATCCTCTTTTTTCATAGTCATGATACTTATATAGCTTGCTCGTACCTATTCTTTTTCATTTATTCTTTCGTTTTCAATCTGTATATCTTTCTCCTCATGTCTCCCGTATCAGGCCTCTCCTCAATGTATCCGCCATTGAGAAGTTCGCCTAAAGAGTTCTGCACAGTTCTTCTGTTCAATCCCGTAACCTTTACAATGCCACTCTGGTCAATTTTCAGTGAATTTCTGATGACATAATAAACAAACATTGTTGCTGGGCTACCCCTGAAACTGTTATTATGCTGTTCAACTCCAAGAGTATCACCTCTTATTCCAAACCTCTGGGTTGCCAGTGAAGGTATGGATGAGAGGGATATATTGCCTAAGTTAACTGCATTCCCGAGTCTTATGATCAGTTCAGTCTGCTGCCTTTCCATGGGTGCCTCAAACATCACCCTATTAAGAGGAATATGGTCCAGTATTTCGTCGACCCAATCCCATTTAATATCGCCCTCACCATCATATATTCCCACATCCCTCCCGGATTCCCTTCCTTCAACAATAATCATCCATGGATCGTATTCAAGATCCTCTTCTATCTTTTCTATGATCTCGGACAGGCTCATCCTGTTATTTCTGTTCTTCTTTCCCACTTCCATCACAAGTTTCATATTCATACTTTCAGAGAATTCCCTTGCAATTTTTTTATCTCTTCTGGAAAGATCTATTATTCCCTCACTCAATTCCATAATATCATAACCCATATATTTGACAGCATTCAGCCCGGATTCAAGTTTTCCCTTGATTGCGAAGCTTTCTAAAAATGTCCCGCCATTGCTCGTCTCAATGCCGCAGGAATGAATTTTCATAATTCTTTCCTTAATCATATCCATTTTGAGAAGGAACGGTATGCCCCATCCTATCTTGACATATCCAACAAATCTTGAAAAATATCTCAGTGCAGTAATGTCTGAAACAATTTTATCCAGAACCATTACCCTGCCTGAATTTTTAATTGC